>CAKSEI010000154.1 GCA_934446285.1 uncultured Eubacteriales bacterium
CTCTCAGTCCGGCTACTGATCGTCGACTTGGTGAGCCGTTACCTCACCAACTATCTAATCAGACGCGAGCCCATCTCTGTGCGATAAATCTTTGGCATACTCCACATGCGCGGTGTATGCTTTATGCGGTATTAGCGTTCGTTTCCAAACGTTATTCCCCTCACAGAGGCAGGTTGCTCACGCGTTACTCACCCGTCCGCCACTAAGTTACAAAAACGCTTCCCGAAGGATTAATCTCTGTAACTCCGTTCGACTTGAATGTGTTATGCACGCCGCCAGCGTTCATCCTGAGCCAGGATCAAACTCTCTAAAAAATTGTATATATTCGCTCTCGTTTTATCTCAAGCGTACATATCTCTTTTTCAGAGCTTTTTGCTCTTAGCTTTTCTCTATTTACTGTTTAGAGTTTTCTCTTAAGAATTGACAAGATAGTGTTTTCTTCATCTTTCGATGCTTTGTACTTCTTGCTCTTATTGTTCAATTTTCAAGGACCGTTTTCCCTGTCCCCTCAAGCTTTTTCTCAGCCGCTCTCGGTGACAGCTTGTATATTATATCACCCCGCCTCCCTTTTGTCAATGGGGTTTTTGAAAAAAATTCTGCGTTTTTTTTACTTTTTTCCGGGGCACAATATCGTGTGTAAAAGGCTCATTCTTTACCACTATATTTGGGGGATTTTCTCATGACTTCCGTAATTATCCGAACAGTATTCTTTTATTTTTTTCTGATATTAACCATGAAAATCATGGGCAAACGTCAGCTCGGTCAGCTGCAGCTATCGGAATTTGTCACCACTTTTTTGCTCTCCGAGATCGCAGCCGACCCGATAACAAACCCGGATGTACCCGTGCTGCACGCAATCGTGCCCATACTCATTCTGCTCGCAGCAGAGATAATTATTTCATTCACGGCAACTAAGGTCCCTCTCTTCAAGAAAATGTTCGACGGAGTACCGAGCATAATCGTCTGCCGAGGGATGCTCGACCAGAGGCAGCTGCGCCGCGACAGGATTTCGCTCGATGAGCTGCTCTCGGAGATGCGCAAAAAGGATATATACGACATTGCCGACGTGGAATACGCCATCCTCGAGCAGAACGGGCAGCTTTCAATCACGCCGAAAAGCGAATGCACACCTGTGACGCGCGGCGACCTTAATATAAAAAATGAAGAAACAGGTATTTCGCACCCTCTCGTCATAGACGGGCACGTCCACAACTACAATCTCGTGCTGCTCGGTCACGACCTAAGGTGGCTGAATAAAGTCCTCAAATCGCGCGGAACGCGGGTGAGCAAGGTATTTCTCTTTTCGGTGGATGATGCCGGGAACTGCAATCTGATACTCAAAGAAAAGAAAAAGAAATCTTGACAAGGTCGTGCGCATGTTATATAATATAGAAAAAAGCAATGACGGAGATATGCGCACGGGTGTTCCGCCCAAGCGAGCCGCCGACGGTGAAAGGGCGGTGCGGACGCGTGCGAGTGACACTCCCGAGCAATGCGGAAGAGGGCGAAGAGCCGTTAGAACCGCACGCCGACGAGCGTTAACACGTATAAGCAAGAGGGTCGGGCATCCGACCAATTTGGGTGGCACCGCGGAAGTTCCTTTCGTCCCATGACGGAAAGGGGCTTTTTTGTTTTTTCAAAATGGATAAGGAAACTCTGCGCCGCACGGCGGATTTTGCAATGCTCGATATATCGGACGCTCTCTCAGCTCCGCCAGAAGCCGGTTTTTCGTTGCCCGTCCGGTCGGATGAAACCGCTTTTCTCTTCTGCGGAGCGCAAAGCGCCGAGGTTCGCTGCGATTCCGCAGTACGCTTTGACGGTAAATTTACACTCACTCCGTATATACCCGAGGCGGTGAAAAAATGAACACTCTCGACGGACTGCGCGCGGGGCGGCTGTCTCCCGAGAAGGAATGCAGCCGCGCTTTTAATAATATAAAGGAAGAAAACGGAGCGTTCATCACCGTGACCGAGGAGCGCGCTCTTGCCGCGGCGCGGCGCTCGCGCGGCACCCCTCTCGCGGGTCTTACCGTCGCGGTAAAGGACAATATATGCATAAAGGATGTTCCCATGACGTGTGCCTCGCGTATGCTCGACGGATTTATTCCGCCTTACACGGCAACGGCAGTGAGTCTGCTTGAAGAGGCGGGTGCCTCCGTCACGGGCAAAACAAATCTTGACGAATTTGCCATGGGCAGCACCGGGCTGTTATCGGCACTTAAGCCGGTGAGAAATCCTCTCATGCCCGACCGCATACCCGGAGGCTCGTCCTCCGGGTCGGCAGCGGCAGCGGCGGAGGGCGCGTGCGAGGCAGCCCTCGGCTCTGACACGGGAGGGAGCGTGCGCATACCCGCTGCCTTCTGCGGCGTTGTCGGCTTAAAGCCGACATACGGCGCGGTCGGGCGGCACGGGCTTACGGCATTCGCGTCGTCTCTCGATACCGTAGGCATAATCGCACGTGATGTGAAAACCGTCGCTGCAATAGCGGACGTCATCTGCCGTCCCGATGAAAACGACATGACATCCGTCGCAGTCCCTTTCTCCGGGGATTTTGAGAAAATCTGCGAAACTCCGCTCGCGCCCGTGCGTTTCTTTATCCCCAACGAAGCAGAGGAATACGCCGAAGCTCGGGCGGCACGTGAGCTGCTCGGAGCGCGGGATACGTCCTTCACGGGCGGGGCGCTCGGTTTTCTTGACGACGCGCGCACGGCATACGAGATAATCTCATGCGTCGAGGCCGCCTCAGACCTTGCCCGTTACGACGGAATAAGATACGGGATTTCCGCCCGTGCAGAGAGCGTTGATATGCTGTATAAGAAAAGCCGCTCGCTCGGTTTCGGGCGCGAGGTAAAGGAACGGATAATGCGCGGCATATACTATATGACAGGAGGGCGCAGAAATGAATATTACGACAGCGCGGTATCGGCAAGGCGTGAAATATGCAAAAAAATGTGCGGTTTTCTCTCGAGCGGAGTGCTCATGATAACCCCGACGGCACCTTTTCCCGCACCGCGTGTAAATGACGGTATAAACGGAATTTACACCGACAAATTCACCGTTCCCGCGAACCTTGCGGGGCTGCCCGCGATAAGTGTCCCGATAAAGCTCGACGGAGAGGTGCTCGGGATTCAGATAACGGGCGGGCGCGGACGCGACGCGGACGTCCTGCACGCGGCATTCGCCCTTGAGAGACGCATACGGGAGGCGGGCTATGAAGTATGAGACGCTTATAGGGCTTGAGATTCACACCGAGCTTAAGACAAAAAGCAAAATGTTTTGCTCCTGCCCGTCCGACTTCGGCGGTGCGCCGAACAGCAGGGTTTGCCCCGTCTGTCTCGGGCTGCCCGGTGCTATGCCCCGCCTTAACGGAGAAGCGGTAAAGCACGCCGTCGCTGCCGCCTGCGCCCTCGGGTGCAGGATTGAGAAGACATCGGTTTTCGAGAGGAAAAATTATTTTTACCCCGACCTGCCGAAGGGCTATCAGATAAGCGCCCTGCACCATCCGTTCGCACGGGAAGGCGGGCTTGATGCGGACGGCAGATTCGTGAGAATTCACGAAATGCATCTCGAGGAGGACGCCGGCAAGATGATACACGAGGGCGGCAGGACCCTGCTCGACTTCAATCGCTGCGGTCTGCCGCTCATAGAGACGGTCACCGAGCCCGATATGCGCACCTCTGATGAGGTG
>CAKSEI010000155.1 GCA_934446285.1 uncultured Eubacteriales bacterium
CCGACGAGACGAATATTATCTCGTGCCCCGCGTTCTTTAAGTCGCTTAACACCTCGCAAAGCTTATTCACTCTGCGTATATTGAGTCTTCCGCCCGCATGCACCAGCGTAGACGTCCCTACCTTTACTACTATCCTCATCTTTCACCTGTCAATAAGCGTAATTATTTACTATCATGTAAGTGTCTATCATGGCGTACTGCGGAGTGTACAGCGTACCGTCCGCGCAGAGTGTCACCGTGATAAATTCGTGCTCACCGTACTGCGTAACGG
This sequence comes from uncultured Eubacteriales bacterium, assembly GCA_934446285.1. Classification (GTDB taxonomy): domain Bacteria; phylum Bacillota; class Clostridia; order Oscillospirales; family CAG-272; genus CAKSEI01. Next base: position 272 of record CAKSEI010000155.1, read on the forward strand.
TTGCAAGGCACAGTCCCGCCTCCGGCGTATAGCCGCTCTTTCCGCCGAGCAGCTTCGCGCTGCGCAGCTTATTTACCGTCATCTTATTCGCCTTGTCGAATACAGTGGAATAAACCGACAGTCCGCATCCCGTAAGGGTATATTTCTCGGTCGTTATGACCTGATGAAAATATTCATTCTTCATCGCGTGCTGCATCATGACCGCAAGGTCGTATGCAGTTGAATAATGATTGTCGTTGTGCAGTCCCGTTACATTGCGAAAGTGAGTATCGTTCATGCCCAGTTCGACTGCACGCAGGTTCATTTTCGCCACGAAATTTTCCTCGCTGCCGCTGACAAATTCCGCAAGAGTAATCGCCGCGTCCGCGCCCGACGGCAGTATCGTCGCATAGCAGAGATCGAGTATGCTCACCGTGTCCCCCGCCTTGAGTCCCGCGACCGACGCGTTCTCCTCCGCGAGCCTCGCAAAGCCGTTTCCGCTCACGGTTATCGTCTGCTCGGGGTTCTGTACGTTTTCGAGCGCCACGAGCACCGTCATCATCTTAGTAAGTGACGCAGGATAAAGCTCCGCGTTCTCATTTTTCTTACACACCATATGCCCCGTCGTCACGTTTATCATCACGGCTGAGCGCGAATACATCTCCTCATTGATGTCAAAGGTATATGAGTCGAGGCTTATCGTATCGCAGGGGTACATCTGTACATGCGCGTCCGGCTCTGGAACGCTGAAGTCCGTCACCGTCCCGCGCGTTTTATATACCGTACCGATAAGCACGGCGCAGACAAGGGCGGCAATGGCAGCGCATGCCGCAAGTATCGTCTTTAAAGACGTGCCTTTTTCATAAGCCTTTACACTGCGCTCGTATGCGCTGTCAAGGGCGCTTTTTTCTTCAGCCATCGTCCTCTCCTTTCGCTAACGGGTTTTCGTCCATGGCGCGCGCCATCTGCGCGTCGCTTACGTGCGTATAAATCTGCGTGGTGCTCAGCTGCTCGTGTCCGAGTATGTCCTTTAATACCCTCACGTCCACCTTGCCCGTCTGATACATAAGGGTTGCCGCGGTATGGCGCAGCTTGTGAACTGAATAATGCTTGTATTCAAGCCCTGCTGCGGCAAGGTATTTATAAACAACGTGCTGGACGCTGTTCGTCGCCATGCGCGTGCCGCGCGAGCTTATGAAAAGGGCGTTTGCGTCCTTTATCACCCGTTCCTCCGAACGCACCGACATATATTCGCCGAGAGCTTTTCTGCACGCTTCGTTTAAGTATATTATCCTCTCCTTGCTGCCCTTACCGAGAACTCTCAGGTATGATAAGCTCCTGTCTATATCGCTTATATTTATCCCGACAAGCTCGGAGAGACGCATTCCGCAGTTAAGAAAAAGCGTGATTATGCAGTAGTCACGCACTCTGCGCGGATTTTTTGTGTCCTCTTTTACCGCGTGCAAAAGCTCCCTGCTCTCCTCGAGCGACAGGTATTTCGGCAGAGCCGGGCGTATGCTCGGGGCTTCTATATCCTTTGCGATATTGTCCGCCACCTCGTGCCGTATCACGCACATATATTTATAAAACCCCTTTATCGACGAGAGCTTTCTCGCGCGCGCCCTGGCGCCGTTTCCCCTGTCGGAGGCAGCATAGAGCAAAAAAGCGTATATCTCCTCCGTGCTTATTGAGCGGACAAATTCCGCGCCGCAGCCCGATATGTCGATTTTCTCAAAGTCCTCGCCCGACGGCTCCTTACCGGCACGTGAAGAGACCGTATAGCGGAAGAAAAGGGCAAGGTCGGTGCAATACTGATCGACTGTCTTGCGCGACCTGTTCTGTATGGAAATTTTATATCCTGCATATTCCTTCAGTATAACGGGAAAATCCACTGCACCTCACACCTCGTCCTCGTGACTTTTTTATAAAAAATGCGTCTGTCCACTTGTGCTATCGCGGAAAATAGATTATAATTGATTATATTATACTACAAAAAACGGAGTTTGTAAAACGCTATGGCGACATTTTTCAAAAAATATTCCCGCATAATCGTAAACCTCTTCGTAAATCAGCTCGGTATGACGGTATTCGGCTTTATCGTATCGACCTTCGCCCTCACATATTCTCAGAAAAACGCAGCGGAGGGCGACAACCTTTTTCTGCTCGTCGCAAGCATATTCAGCATAGTTTTCTATATGTTTCTCGTGCTCGTTGCCACAAACGAGGAGGGCGTGCGCGACAAAATACGCATTGATGCAGGCAGAATAAAAAAGGAGCCGTCGCTCGGCTTCTTTTGGGGATTGTGCGCAGCGCTGCCGAATTATCTGCTCGCGATCATAGCCGTTCCTACCTACTTTATCTACGTGTCAAATACCTCGCTTACCGCCCTCGGCAGAGTAAGCGCAATAACAGAGGCGCTCGCGAGAATTCTCGAGGCTCCCTACTCCGGACTTGTCAGCGTTATTTTTTCCGACACGTCGGATGCGACGGCTATGGCTCTTAAAATGCTCACGCTCTTTCTCCTGCCGCTGCCCGCGATTCTTTTCAGTTGGTTCGGCTATCTGCTCGGCATAAACGGAAAGATGCTGCTGCCCGAGAAGAAAAAGAAGAAATAAAAACTCTCCCCCGCTCATATAATCCTGCGGAGGGATTATATGAATACTGTTCACGCGGCGCTCAAGATAACGATTCTCTGCATAGCCTTTACCCTTATAGGCATTGCCCTGTATTTTTTCTGCCCGCAGCTCCACCCGGGAAACCCCACGCCGTCGCTCTTTACCGCGGCAGAAAACGACAGTCCCGTCTTTATAATTGACGCGGGACACGGAGGCGAGGACGGCGGAGCGCTGGCTGCCGACGGCACTCACGAAAAGGAGCTTAATCTCGCATATGCCGAGAGCATCGCGGCTTTTCTCCGTTACGGCGGGTATACGGCGGAGTTGACCCGAACGGACGACACGATGCTCGGAGACGGTGTCGGCGGCAGAAAAAAGCAGGCGGACCTTACCGCACGGCTTGAGAAGGCGCGCTCATACGAGAATGCTTACCTTGTCAGCATACATATGAATAAATTTCCCGACGCCCGCTGCAGAGGCACTCAAATATGGTACTCGTGCGGCGACACTCGCAGCATGCAGCTCGCAAAAAAAGTTCAGGACACGGTAAAAAGATACCTGCAGAGTGATAACAGGCGCGAATGCAAGCCCGCGACATCTGCAATATATATATTGCATAAAGCCGATATGCCGGCGATACTCGTAGAGTGCGGCTTTATCTCTAATTCAGACGAACTGGAGCTTTTAAAGGACAATGAATACAGAAAAAAATTTGCCGCGGTGACAGCCGCGGCGCTTATAAACGGAGTACAGGATGAAAGGACTTAAAACAGTATACGTCTGCTCGGAGTGCGGACACCGCAGTTCGCA
>CAKSEI010000156.1 GCA_934446285.1 uncultured Eubacteriales bacterium
ACCGCCGCGGACGGTGAGAATGCCCTGAGCATACTTCATGCCCTCAATGTCCTCGGGAGAGGTCTCGAGACGGACGAGAACGACCTTTTCGCCTGCCTTACCCTTTTCCGCTGCATCCTCTGCGGTGAATACTATAGTACCCGCAGCAGCACCGGGAGAAGCGGCAATACCCTTGCCGACGACGTTGTTTTTATCGGCGTCCTTAAGAGCCTTTGTATCAAAGGTGGGGTGGAGCAGCATGTCGAGGCTCTTTGCATCTATCTGCATGAGAGCTTCTTTTTCGCTTATCTGTCCTTCATCTATGAGATCGCACGCAATCTTGATTGCGGCGGCAGCGGTACGCTTACCGTTACGGGTCTGAAGCATGTAGAGCTTTTTGTCCTCAATGGTAAACTCCATATCCTGCATATCGTGATAGTGGTTCTCAAGGATACTGCATATCTCGTTGAACTGCTTGAATGCCTCCGGGAAAACGTCCTTCATCTGGTCGATGGGCATAGGAGTACGAACGCCCGCAACGACATCCTCGCCCTGTGCGTTTACGAGGAACTCTCCCATAAGGCCCTTTTCGCCCGTAGCGGGGTTACGCGTGAATGCAACGCCTGTTCCCGACGTGTCGCCCATGTTGCCGAATGCCATCATCTGGACGTTGACAGCAGTACCCCATGAGTAGGGAATATCGTGGTCCATGCGGTATATGTTTGCACGGGGGTTGTCCCATGAACGGAAGACAGCCTTGATAGCCTCAAAGAGCTGCTCCTTCGGATCGTCGGGAAAATCTTTGCCGAGCTGGTTCTTATACTCAGCCTTGAACTGATTTGCAAGCTCCTTTAAGTCGTCTGCGGTAAGCTCAACGTCGAAAACGACGCCCTTCTGCACTTTCATTTTATCGATGAGCTGTTCAAAATACTTCTTGCCGACCTCCATAACGACATCGGAGAACATCTGTATAAATCTGCGATAGCAGTCCCAAGCCCAACGGGGATTTCCGGACTTAGCGGAGATAACCTCAACGACCTGTTCGTTAAGACCGAGGTTGAGGATGGTATCCATCATTCCGGGCATGGAAGCACGCGCGCCGGAGCGGACGGAAACGAGCAGGGGATTTTCCTTGTCACCGAACTTCTTGCCGGTAATGTCTTCCATTTTCCCGATATACTCAAGAATCTGCGCCTGAATTTCATCGTTGATTTTTCTGCCGTCCTCGTAATACTGAGTGCACGCCTCGGTAGAGATGGTAAATCCCTGAGGTACGGGAAGACCGAGTCCGGTCATTTCCGCGAGGTTTGCGCCCTTCCCGCCGAGCAGCTCACGCATACCGGCGTTGCCTTCGGAAAAGAGATATACATACTTCTTTGCCATTAAATTTTCCTCCATATAGTAATTAAGAGATATATTATCAATTGTCATCTTTTCGTATTATACCACAAGTACGCAACATTTTCCATGTTTTTTGAGAATTTCTTTGTATTTAACATAAAAGTCCGCGCAGGTACTTGAATTTTTGACATTTTCAAGGTACAATATGGGTGTTATGAGTGATATTTTTGAGCTTTTCAGGAAAATAGAGAAAAATGATGCGCCCGCTCGCACCGGTATTGAATTTATCGTTGCGGGACTGGGGAACCCGGGAGCAAAGTACGAGAGAACAAGGCATAATGCGGGATTTCGCGCTATATCCGCTTTGTATGAGAAGTGCGGTATAACGCGGGAGAAGAGCAGGTTTGAATCTCTCTGCGCCGAGGGCTCGCTCGACGGGCACGGCGTGCTTTTTTTGCGCCCTCAGACGTATATGAACGCGTCGGGCGCTGCTGTCGGCGCTGCTGCCGATTTTTACCGCATACCTCCCGAGAGGGTCATAGTTATCTGTGACGATGTAAATCTCGACGTAGGGCGCATGAGAATACGCAGACAGGGCAGCAGCGGCGGGCAAAAGGGCGTCGCCGATATAATAACCTGCCTCGGAAGTGACGCTTTCCCGCGCATAAAGATAGGCGTCGGAAAGAAACCGTCGCCGGAATACGACCTCGCCGACTGGGTGCTCGGCCGATTTTCCGCGGATGATGAAAAAAAACTCGCGGATGTCCTCGAAAAAACCGCGGATGCGGTGCGCCTTACCGTCTGCGGCAGGATAGGCGATGCGATGAATTTATACAACTGAGTTTTTTCATGAGGTTGATGAGGTTGATTTGAACACAGTTCTTGACAGGATACGCGCGCAAAAAGAATATAAAGAGCTTGTCCGTTCACTTGAAAGCTCCGTTAAGTATTCAAAGGGGCTGCCTGCCGCCGTGACCGGCATGTGCGACGGAGCTGAGCAGGCGTATATCGCCGCCCTCTGTGCCGATACGGAGTTGCCCGTGCTCGTCATTACACCGCTCGAAAAGGACGCAAAGGAAATGTGCGATTGCCTGCGCGCCTGCGGTATCGCATCCGAGCACTTTCCCGAGAGGGATTTCAATTTCAGGGACATAAGTGCGTCACACGAATTTGAACATAAGAGACTTGGGGTACTCTTCGCACTGCAGAGCGGAAAGGCGCGTGTTGCCGTATGCTCGCTTGCCGCTGCCGCGTCGCGGACGGTGCCGCCCGAGCAGCTCTCCGAGCTTTGCTTTACCGTAAAGCCCGGGGACGAAATTCCTATAGGGACTCTTGCCGACATGGCACAGCGAGCGGGATATATAAGAGCCGATATGTGCGACGGAGCGGGAATGTACTCTGTGCGCGGCGGTATCTTCGATATTTTTCCTGCGGGAGCGGAGCAGGGAGTACGCATAGAATTCTTCGGCGATGAGGTCGATACGGTCAATGCCTACGACCCCATGACTCAGAGGCGGTGCGGTATGCTTGACTCTGTTACCGTTATACCCGCGCGCGAGGTCGTGCCTGACGCTGCCGCGCGGGAGCGTATAGCCCGCTCGCTCGAGCGCCTCGAGGGGAGGGCAAAGGACAGCGACAGGCTGAAAAAGGAATTGTCCGAGGTTCACAGCGATGCGGAGATTCGCTTCGCCGACAGATATATGGACCTTGTCTTTTCGCGTATGGCTGCTCTGCAGGATTATTTCGCGGACGGAAGTATTACCGTCTGTACGGATTTAAAAGGAATTTCCGACAGTATGAAGTCGCTCGAATTCCGAACGTCGCAGAGCGCCGCCGAGTTTATCGACGAGGGGCTGTGCGAGGGAAAGAACGCCGTGTGGAACATATCGCGCACGGAGCTTTTTTCGCACTTATATTCGTCCGGCTCTTTGCTTTTCTCAAGGTTCGGCGGGGCAATGTCGGGTGTTGAGATATCCGACCTCTATGATATGAAAACGCGCGAGAGCGTGAATTATCTCGGGCGTGCCGAGCTGCTGCTCGACGACGTGAAAAGGTATATCGCGGCGGGGTACACGGTTGATATATTGTGCGGCAGCCCGTCGGGTGCGCATAATACGCGCATTTTTCTTGAGGAGGGCGGTGTGCGGTGTACCGAGGAGTTCTGCGACGCGGGCGCGGTCAGGCTTTTCGGCGGAATGCCGGTAAAGGGCTTTGAATTTCCCGAGCAGTTCTATGCCTGTCTTACTCTCTCCGAGGATGAGGGGCGGCGTGCAGCACGCGCGAAAAGAAACAGAGCGGCAGCGAGAAAGAGCAAGGGTGAGAGAATACTCTCATATGCCGACCT
>CAKSEI010000157.1 GCA_934446285.1 uncultured Eubacteriales bacterium
CAAACTATGAAGGCTACGACGGAGAGGTAAGGGCAAACATCATCGTCTACCGCGACAAGGTGATAGGCGGGGACGTATGCTCAACTGACGTTGGCGGCTTTGTCACGGGCTTTGAGAAAAAGTAAAAAGGGGGCTTGCATGCGGAGCACTTTTGCGGTATAATCTTTAGGTAAAAAAATAACGGAGAAGAAATATGCAGTACGTAGCCACATGCCTTTTCGGGCTTGAAAAATATCTCGGAGAAGAAATAGACGCTCTCGGGTTTCACCGTCTGGAGACTCTCGACGGGAGAATAATCTTTGAGGCAGGCGATGACGGATGCGCCGCGGCGAACCTTTGGCTGCGCTGCGCCGAGAGGGTCTTTGTACTGCTCGGACGATACAGAGCCGAATCATTTGACGAGCTTTTTGAGGGCACGCGTGCTCTGCCGCTTGAGAATTTTATATCAGAGAGAGACGCCTTTCCCGTAAGCGGTCACTCGGTGAAAAGCAAGCTGACGAGCATACCCGACTGTCAGAAAATAATAAAGAAAGCCGCCGTCGAGCGTCTGAAGTCAAAGTACGGTATATCATGGTTCGAGGAGACAGGGCTCACCTACAGCCTTGAGTTTCTCCTGCTGCGTGACGAATGCTTTCTCATGCTCGACACATCGGGAGACGCTCTGCACAAGCGCGGCTACCGACCCGAGGCGGGTATTGCCCCGCTGCGTGAGACGCTCGCGTGCGCTATGGTAAAGATTTCACGTCCACGCGAAAATGTCATACTGTTTGACCCCATGTGCGGTTCGGGAACTATCGCCGCAGAGGCGGCTCTTCTCATGACGAATACAGCCCCGGGACTTAAGCGCGGCTTTGCAGCAGAAAAATTTCCCGCTTTTCCCGAGAAAATTTGGAGAGAAGCGCGGGAGGAGGCTCGGGCGGCAATACGCGAGACGGACTTCCGCGTCTGCGCCTCCGATATAGACCCCCGCATGGCGCAGCTAACTCAGGCAAATATCTCACGCGCGGGAATGTCGAAATACGTACATACGGAATGTGCAGATGCGCTTGAGCTTACCGCACTCGGCAGGAGAGGCACGATAGTATGCAACCCGCCCTACGGCGAGAGAATGTTCACGGGCGAACAGACCGAAAATTTATATCGTGACATGGGAAAGCACTTTGCAACCCTCGACAGATGGCAGATATATATTCTCACACCTTGTGAGTATTTTGAAAAGCTGTACGGCAGGCGCGCGGACAAGAAAAGGCGGCTGTACAACGGTATGATACGCTGCACCTATTACCAATTCTTTAAATAAAGCTCGGGGAGCGGACAAAAAGCGTCCGTTCCCTTTACTTTTTTCTCCGTTTGCGGTATACTGTAGCAAAGGAGAAAACAATGGGTTTCGGTTTACTTGTTATAGGATATATGATGCTTTTCAGCGTTCCTTTCCGCGGCATTGATTTGCCTCCGGACGCTCTCGCATATGTGATAATGCTTCTTGCCGTACGGCAGCTCGGCAGATATAACGCGAGGATAAAGCATTCGCTTTACGCACTGCCGGCACTGATTGTCTGCTCCGCACTCACTCTTGCTTTGCAGCTTGCCGCGTCATACGGACCTGATGTGCCGTCAATGGCGCTATCCGCGCTGTCCCTCGCCTCTATGGCGCTGCAGCTGCCGTTTTTTATCCTGCTGCTGCCGGGCGTAGGCGAACTGTGTGAAGAAGTGAAGCTGCCGCGTCTCTCGGGCAGAGCCTCGCTCTCTCTTTATCTTATCATATCCTTTGATATTTTCACCGTGTTTGTCAATCTGTACATTCACGGTATAATACCGCCCGCTGCGGGAATATCCGCAGGCGCACTTTTCGCACTGCAGCAGCTCGCAGGTTACGCAGTGCGCATATTCGTGCTTGCGTTTTTCGTCTCCTGCTATATGCATATAACCCTTGAGGACGAGGATGAAAACTACAAGCCGGGATTTTTTGAAAAGCTTCTTGAGAAGCAGCAGAGGAGGAAGAACAGAGATTGAAAACGGGATTTCTTTTTACGGGGCTTTTTTTCCTTATCAACGCCGATATCGGCACCTTTGATTTTCTGCCCGATGCGGTGGGATACGCACTTATATGGTACGCCCTCGGCGGCATAGAGCTTTTTGAGACCTCAGCCGAGCGGGCGCGCACGTCTTTCAAGCGCTTAACAATAATCAGCCTCTTTCGCACCGTCAGCGCGGTTCTTCTCTTCTCTATGCGGGCTTCCGCCGGGGCAAGCTACGACGCGGGATGGTCACTCTGCTTTGTTTTTGTTTTCGCCTGCCTTGAAATATGGTTCGGCATTTCCGCTTTTTCGGAGCTTTTCACCTCGTGCGATGAGCTTATTCTCGCTTCACGCGGTCACATCGATGAGAAAAAACGCTCAAATGCCCTGACAATGACATATATATTTGTCATATCAAAGCAGGTAATGTGTTTTGCTGCCGAGACGCCTTTCCTCTGGGCTCAGAGCCTGAATGACAGTATGGGCACGCATGTAAACTACACTCTGCCGCTCGCCGCCGTAAACTTTACGGTTACCGCCGCCGCGGGAATAATATGGTATGTGCTTATCCGCTCTTACTTTAACGCCCTAAGAGAAACCCGGACGGCGGAATATATCCGCATTTCCGTCGCAAATACGGAAAAGAATGACTCGGGAAGAGTAAATCGCCGCAGAATAAATACCGCGTGCGCCCTTATCGGTGCGGGAGCGGTATTCTCAGTCTATCTCAGCCTTGAGAATATAGATATCCTGCCCGATTTTATTGGAGCGCTGCTGATGCTCGCCGGCGTATATATGCTTGCGGTAAAGCGTAATACGGGCGTATGCGCACCTAAGCCGCGCGCTCTGCCCTCAGCGGGCATTATTTACCTTGCAGTATCAATCGCAAGATGCGCCCTATCCCTTACTATGTTTATTAAGTACGGTGCACTCGACTCGGTATCGGGTTTTACCGAGGATCTTACATCCATATTCGCTCACAGCAGCGCGGCGCAAGCAATGTTTATTTCGCTCTGCGTGCTCTCTGCGCTGTCGTGCATTCTGTTTATATTTTTTTATCGCTGCACAATGAAAATGCTATGCGATATAACCGACAGATACGCCGCGCGCGACCCGGGCGGTGAGAGGTCATCGGGATACGATGAAATAACGGCAGGAATTAAGAAAAAATTGAATGTCTCGTTTGTTCTCTGCTGTCTCTTCTCGGTGTTCTCCGCGGTACAGCAATTTATACTGCCGTATATTCCCGCCCTATGGTTCGGTACGTTCGTGCTCTCGTGTGCGTTCTGTGTCGCCGCGAGAAATGCCGTAAGCTCGCTCTCGTCAAGCGTCCGTATGCCGGGAGATTCACTGTAACGCCGCGAGCTTTTTGTAAAAAGCTCGGCAAAAACTTTTGTATAAGGAACGCCTTCGCTTTCCCACTCATTAAAAGTTTGGGTCGAGCCTTTTTATGTCGCTTTTCGAGAAAAGCTCGGCAAAAGCTTTTGTATAAGGAACGCTCTCGCTTATCTCCTTATTGAAAGTTTGGGACAAGCCTTTTTAAAGGCTTGTGGATTTTAAAGGCGAAGCCTTTAATCGCCAATGCGGCGGCAAATTCTCTTATGATTCCGCAAGCGCAGGAAGAGGTTAATTTTACGC
>CAKSEI010000158.1 GCA_934446285.1 uncultured Eubacteriales bacterium
CTGCAGGACTGTATACTTAGTGGTTTTGGGATCGTATCTTATAGCGTAGTCATAGGTCTGCCCCTCGCTGTCGGTGAAAGTGAAAAGGTCGTCACCGCTGTCAAGAGTTTCAAGCAGCTGCTCCTTGAAGTCACGGGTGAGGACTACGTCCGTCATCCATGCCTGAACGACATATCTGCTCACGTATCCTATCTCTTCACCTCCGAGAGTGAGTATTCCCGACTCGTCGAGCTCATATTTTTTACCGTCGTACTCAAATGAGTCTTTCCCGTTTGTATAAGCCTTGAGAGCATCAAAGCGCAGAGCAAACGGTACGTCAACGTCCGTGTTGCTGACGCTGAGAACGTCCTTAAAGCCTATTCCGATGAGCGTACCGTCGGTAAGAGAAACTGAATAGAGATTTTCTCCCTCCTCCTTTACGCCGTAGGTTACTCCGTCGTAGTCAAAGCTGTCTTTTTTCTGCTGAATTGCGAGCAGAGTCTTTGCCTGCAATATAGAGGGAAAGGACTGCCCGTCCGCCTCTACGTAGCGGAATTCGGTATTCTCTATCGCGCTCGCATATTCCTTGCTTATCATATCCACGCGGTAGAATTTCTGATCCTCGTCATACGGCGAGAGAAGTCCGCCGACAAATGAGAAGAGAAACATGGCGATAAGGACGATAAGTCCCACCATCGCTATACGGTTTCTGAAGAAACGCTTAGCGACAAGCGCACCGGGTGAGAGCACCTTTACGCGTCTGTCGTCGTTGAGAGAGTAATTCTCGGAGTCGCCCTGTGCGGGCTTCTTTATATCTTCTGCCATGAGCGCCTCCTTTAAGACAAGCGTACACGCGGGTCAACGACCGCGTACATAATATCGGATATCAGGTTGCCCGCGAGCGTGAGCACCGCAAGAAACGTAAGATAAAACATTGAGAACGGTATGTCTCCGCCGACCATCGCATGATATGAGGTGTAGCCAATGCCGGGGATGGAGTAGAGAGTCTCGATTATAAGAGCTCCCGAGAAAAGTCCGGGAAGAGAACCGCCTATGACCGTAACAAGCGGTATAAGAGTATTTCTGAACGCGTGTCGATAGATGACCTTATGCTCCGAGAGCCCTTTTGCGCGAGCGGTACGTATATAGTCCGCGTTGAGAACCTCGAGCATATTCGTGCGTGTGTATCTCATGAGCGAGCCTATGCTGACGACGACCATCGTAACTATAGGCAGGACAAGGTGATGCGCCTTGTCAAGGAATTGCTGCCACGGGGAGAGCTGCTCGTAAAATCTGCCGACAAGTCCGAAGAGGTCGAACCACCCGAGCTTTATACTGAATACAAGCTTTAAGAGCGACGCGAAGAAAAACGTAGGCAGCGATATGCCGGCGAGGGCAACGACGGAGATAACGTAGTCCGTCTTTGAATACTGCTTTGTTGCAGCGATAATTCCGAGCGGGATAGATATGATAAGCTCAAAAAACATGGCTATCGCACCCATGATAAAGGAGAGCCATACCGTCTCCCTGAACTTTTCGATAACGGGCACGGTATAGAACCAGCTGTCACCGAAGTCACCGACCGCAGCTTTACCGAGCCAAGTGAAAAATCCGAGTACGATACCCTTGTCCATGGCGTAGGTCGCCTCGAGCTGTGCCATCCATTCCTCGTAGCTCTTTGAATTGGGCTGCATGGATTTTTGTCTTGCTATACTCTCGATATATGACGTAGGCAGACAGCGCATGAGCGCGTAAACGATAAAAGAAACGAAAAACAATATCACGACCGATAAGGCAATTCGCTTTATAATGTAATTGCGCACGAATAAAAAAACTCCTCTCGTGGTTTCATCGGATGAGCGTATCACAGGTATACTGCACATCGGCAAATGCTTTTTGATCTTACGAAAAGCACTTGCCGACAGGCAGTCTGTCCGCCCCGCTTGTGCGGGGCGGAAGTCTGCGTGCCGCAGATAATCGTAAACGATTATTTGCCCGAGACGACCTCGATATTCTCGATCTCGTTCATCCAGCCGTAGAAGGTTGTGATGTCGGGAGTAACTGTGTCGAGCTTAACTCTCTCAGCCGAGAATAATACGGCGTTCTGTCTCTGATATACGGGAATCTCAACTGCCCAGTCAACAACGATGTCAAGGCAAGCCTTGTACATCTGCTTACGGTAAGCCTGATCGGTCGAAGTGCGAGCCTCAAGGATCATCTTGTTGAGTTCGGGGTCATTGATATCGTACATATAGTTCGAACCGCCTGCGGGACGGGTGTCATCGCCGGAGAAGTAAATCTGGTACATATCCGGGTCAACGGTTGCGCCCCATGCAGCAACCCATATAGCAACCTGCTCTGCCTCAAGAGCGGTCCAGAGGTCGGAAGAGTTGGTAAGATCCTTTATGATAAAGTTGATGCCTATCTCCTCGAAGGAGCGCTTAGCCTCATCCAGTACCATGAATGTCGGGTGGTTACCCGTACCGTCTGCGGGAATCCAGCAGGTGTACTCAAGGGAAGCACCCTCGGGAGCTGCCGTTACCTTGCCGTTCTCAACAGTGTAGCCTGCCTTCTTGAAGAAGCCGAGTGCAGCCTGCTGAGCAGCCTTGTACTTATCCTCTGCGGACATGTCGGATGTGTAGATATCTTTGCCGTCGGCGTCAACGGAGAATGCAACCTTGTATCCGTCGTCCGTAGACTGAGGAGCAGCCCAGGAGGTGTTGGATATAGGATAATTTATAACGGATGCGCGATCGCCGTAGTAGCTGTCTATGGAGACATCACGGTATACTGCGAGAACCGTAGCAAATGCCTTACGCAGAGCCTTGGACTCCTCGGACGAGCCGTCTGTGCCGACTTTCATGACATTTGCGGACATACCGATGTAGCCGTAGCCGAGGTTATCGACCGTGCTTGTCTCAATCTTGTCACCGGTAAGCTCGCCGTTGCTGTTGGTTTTCTTTACGGTCTTTACCGTATCATCGTTGAATGCGGGATCGGTTATATCGATGTTGCCGGTGGTGATACCGTTGACCTTATCGTCATCGGCGTGGCACTCCTGGAAGTTGACATACTTCGTGAGAGGCTTGCCGAGATAGTAGTCATCGTTTGCTTCGTAGTTTATAACGCCGTTCTCAAACTTGATGAACTTGTAAGGACCTGCGCCGAGAGGCTGAGTGGTCTTTGCACGAACGGAGGAAAGGTCACCCTTCTTAAAGCCGAAGCTGTTGTTGTCGTAGTCGTAGAGGCTCTTGTCACCGTAGTAGTGCATAGGAGCGATTGCAACGCCGAGCTGATAGATAGCAGTAGCGTCAACCTGAGTAAGTCTTACGCGGAGCGTGTTCTTACCGGTCTTCTGAATACCCTTGATGCTGTCAGCGGACTCGCCGTACTTGACACCTATGGTCGGGTAGTTGTTATATACATCCTCGTCGATGAGGTCGGAGAGTGCAGAGCCTGCGGTCTCAGCCTCCATAGCGGAGAACTTCCACTCGTAATTAGCACCTATAGCCTCGGCAAAGTCGGTGACGGTAGCGTCATCGGCCAGTCCGTCGTAGCCCCAGTTTGCAGCGCAGGCGGCAACGGAGTCGTCCGCTGCGTTGTAGCCCTCGCTCTTGCAGAGGTCAACTATCTCCTGAGCAAACTCGGTAAGACCGCCGTCGACAGCC
>CAKSEI010000159.1 GCA_934446285.1 uncultured Eubacteriales bacterium
GAGGATAAAGCAGGCGGAGCTGCCCGCGATACTCGTTATAAACAAAACGGATAAGGCGGGTGCGGCGCGCGTCGCAGAGGCGATAAACGAATACAGCTCCCTTTGCGATTTTGCCTCCGTCGTGCCCGTGAGCGCACTCAAAAACGATGGAATGGATATCATAATAGACGAGATACGCCCGTTCCTCTACGAGAGTGAATGGATGTTTCCCGACGACATAGTGACCGACCAGCCCGAGAGACAGATAGCGAGCGAGATAATCCGAGAGAAGATACTGCGCACCATGGACGATGAAATTCCCCACGGAACTGCCGTCGTGATAGAGGAATTCAAGGACGACGGCGGCTTGCTGCGCATACGCGCGGAAATTTTCTGCGAGAGAGAGGGACACAAGAGAATTCTCATCGGCAAGGGCGGAGCGGCTCTGAAGAGAATAGGCACGTATGCCCGTGAGGATCTCGAGGCGTTTTTCGGGTGCAAGGTTTTTCTCGACCTTTGGGTCAAATGCAAGGAAAACTGGCGGGACAGCAACTACGTCATATCCGACTTCGGCTACAGGGAGGATGACTGACATTGTCAAAGACCGTCGGTGTGCGCGGGGTCGTGGTGCGTGAGAGCACGTACGGAGAGAGCGACAAGTGCATTACCGTGCTCACGGACTCACTCGGCGCAATACCCGTTATCTGCAAGGGGGCGAAAAATTATAAGAGCCGGTTTCTCGTGTGTGCACAGCTCTTCTGCTACAGTGAATTTGAGCTTTACGCCCGAGGAAACGTGTATTGGATAAAGGAAGCCTCGCTTATCGAGAATTTTTTTGCTCTGCGCTCTGATATTACTTCGCTCAGCCTTGCTCAGTATTTCTGCGAGGCGGCGGGCGACGTGACGCGCGAAAATATGAGCGATGACGGCATTCTCAGTCTGCTGCTCAACAGTCTCTTCGCGCTATCGAAAAAGCTCGTGCCATACGAGCAGATAAAGGCGACTTATGAGATAAGACTGTGCGCCCTCGCGGGCTTCTGCCCGGATTTTAACGGCTGCGCCGTGTGCGGGCATTTAGATGAGGACGGCATGACGGTATCGGTAAGCGACGGTGCTCTCTTTTGCCGTGAGCACAGAAAGAGCGCGGAGGGGCTGATAGCCTTCGCGGGTGCGGATGACGTCGCAGCACTCCGCTTTGCCCTTTATTCTCCGCCGAAGAAGATTTTCTCCGCCGCGTTTCCGCTTGAAACGGCGGCAAGCACGGCGAAGATAACGGAGAAATACATTCTGTATCACCTTGACAGGTCGTTCCGTACTCTCGAATTTTATCATACTGTAAAGAACGGTAAGAATACATGAAGGATTTTAAAAGAAACTCAAAGATAATAGAATTTGACAAGGTGCTTGAGATGCTCGCGTCCTTTACCCACACGCCGCTTGCGCGCGAGAGGGCGCTCTCACTCACACCGTTTACCTACGAAAGAAAAATAGAGCGCGCACTCGACGAGACGGACGAGGCATACGATATGTCCGCACACAAGGGCTCACCGTCCTTTGCGGGTGGGCACGATGTCGCGGACAGCCTCTCGCGCGCGGAAAAGGGGGCGGTGCTCGACGGCTCGGAGCTTTTGCGCATTGCCTCTTTGCTCTCATGCGTGCGCACGCTCATATCTTATTTCGACGGGGACAGCGAGCCGTATCCCGTCATGGCGGATATCTTCTCGCGGCTCAGTCCGGACAGAACCCTTGAGAATGCGATAAAGCGGGCGATAGTCTCGGATGAGCTTATTGCCGACGACGCAAGCACCGCCCTTTCCGACATACGCAGAAAGATGCGCAGACTGAACTCAAAGATAAAGGACGAGCTGCAGGGTTATGTCAAGAGCGGGACGCACGCGAAGTATCTGCAGGACAATATTGTTACCATGCGCAACGGCAGATACGTCATACCTGTCAAAAGCGAATACAAAAACGAGGTAAAGGGGCTGATACACGAGACGTCGTCTAGCGGTGCTACGATGTTTATAGAGCCTATCGCCGTAGTCGAGGCGAATAATGAGCTACGACTTCTCGAGGGGCAGGAAAAGGATGAGATAGAGCGGATCCTCGCCGCACTCACCTCTCAGGTGCTCGTTATCTCTGACAGGCTCATCTCAAATTACGAGACGGTAAGCCTGATCGACTTTATTTTCGCAAAAGCGGAGCTATCATACAGCATGGAGGGAATACGCGTGCCGATAAAGAATGAGCGCGCAGTGTGCTTCAAAAAGGCGCGTCACCCCCTGATTGATAAGAAAAAGGTCGTGCCGGTCGATATTGCCGTGGGAGAGGGATACGACACTCTCGTGATAACCGGTCCGAATACGGGCGGCAAGACCGTCGCGCTCAAGACCGTAGGGCTTTTCTCCGCTATGGTACAGTCGGGACTGCACGTGCCGTGCGGCGCAGGCTCTTACACCTGCGTGCTCTCGGGTGTGCAGGCTGATATAGGGGATGAGCAGAGCATAGAGCAGTCGCTCTCGACTTTTTCCGCACATATGAAGAGAATAGTTGAAATCCTTGATATGACGGATGAGGGCAGTCTCGTGCTCTTTGATGAGCTGGGCTCGGGCACGGACCCCGTTGAGGGCGCGGCGCTCGCCGTGGCTGTAATCGAGCGTGTGCGCACGCTCGGGGCTATGTGTATCTCAACTACGCACTATTCCGAGCTTAAGGCTTATGCACTTGAGACGGACGGGGTGTGCAATGCGTCATGTGAATTTGACGTCGCAACCCTGCGCCCGACGTACAGACTCGTAACGGGAACTCCCGGCAAATCAAACGCCTTTGCCATATCGGGCAGGCTCGGGCTTGACCCCGCGATAATAGAGAATGCACGAGAGCGCGTGTCGGGCGAGAACAAGCGGTTTGAGGACGTTATAGAAAAGCTTGAGCTCGCACGCGCGGATATGGAACGGGCAAAAAGTGAGGCGGAGGAGGCACGTGCACAGGCGCTCGAATACCGCATTGGTGAGGAAAAGCGCATAAAGGAGTTGACCGAGCGCACCGAGCGCGAGGTCGCACGTGCACGTGCCGAGGCGGCATCGGTTATCAAGAGCGCAAAGGCTGTAAGCGACAGCGTGCTCGCGGAGTTAAAAGAATTGCAGCGCAGGAGAGACAGCAGGAATCTTGCCGAAAGCCTCGAAAAATCGCGCAGGGAGATACGCGCGCAATTCAGACGCGCCGACACGGATATAGCACCCGTATCCGACGATGACGGAGACTATACTCCGTCGCGCCCCATTCGCACGGGAGATGAAGTGTATATAAAGAGCGTGGGCAAGCGCGGCACGGTCACTCACGGTCCCGACGCAAAGGGTAACGTGACCGTGCAGACGGGAATGCTCACGACAAGAACAAATGTCGATAAGCTAATCCTCGCCGAGGATAAGAAAGCACCGTCGCCGAATAGCGGCACGAAAAAGGAGGCAGCACGGGACAGCCGTCCCTCAGCGCCCGAGGGCTTTAAGCTTGAGATAGATCTGCGCGGAAAAAACGGAGACGAGGCGTGGTACGACGTCGACAAATATCTTGATGACGCGATAATGAGCAGCGTCCGTCAGGTCACTCTCGTGCACGGCAAAGGAACG
>CAKSEI010000160.1 GCA_934446285.1 uncultured Eubacteriales bacterium
ATTTTAACCTTTGAATCGATAAGACGTGCGGCTGATATGCGGCCGAGGCATACTATTATCTTCGGGTCGATTATACGTATCTGGTTACGCAGAAAGCTCATACAGGCGACTGCCTCTCCGTCCTCGGGGTCGCGATTGTGCGGAGGACGACACTTGAGTATATTCGTGATATAAACCTCATCCCGCTTTATTCCGACTATGTCGAAATAATTATCGAGCA
Organism: uncultured Eubacteriales bacterium; assembly: GCA_934446285.1. Taxonomy (GTDB): domain Bacteria; phylum Bacillota; class Clostridia; order Oscillospirales; family CAG-272; genus CAKSEI01. The sequence continues at coordinate 221 of CAKSEI010000160.1, forward strand.
GCCTGCCCGCATCCCCAACGAAAGGTATACCCGTTTCGTCCTCGTGCGCACCCGGCGCTTCTCCTACGAACATCAACCTTGCATGTTCGTTTCCTGTGCCGAATACCGTATTCAGCTTTGTTTTGCACAGCGCGCAGCCTCTGCAGTCATCGCACTCCGCACGTACTTCTTCCATTGTCATGATAATTCCGACAGAGTCCTTACCGCGTCGTGCGCTATCAGCCTGCGGCAGTGCTCGTGTATATACGGCACGGCTTTGTCGGCGCACAGCCTCTTGCCGTACTCGCCGAGCAGCGGATAACGCGGGACGGACCTGCCCCTTTCGTTTACAGAATATGTATTGTTATTTTGCGAATAATCCTCGCTGACTGCGAGGTAATATCTCTTTTCGTCGGCGTACAGCTCGCTCGTATCGCCGAAGCCAATGTAGGCGAGCTTTGAGCAGAGCGTCAGCAGCTCGTCGAGCGAGCGGAAGCTGTAGACCGCGTTTACAAGATGTACGCTCTCCTCGCTTTGCTCCGGGAGTCTCGTAACAAACATTTCACACCCTCCGCATCCTGCCGGATATATCTGAACAAACAGTTTGTTGTCCTTAACGTCAAAGCCTGTTTCGTTTTTTGCGTAGGCAAGTATTTTTCTGAAAGCGGCTTTTGTCGCGGAGCAGTCGTGCTCAAAACGGTTGAAGTCGAGATCATAACACCTCATATCCTCCTCGGACAGCATCACTTTCAGCTTCAGTTCACTTATTTTTATGAGTTCCATTTTATCACCTCCTATATTATATAACAAGCAGGCGATTTTCGTAACCCCCAAAAAAATTCCATTAAATCGGTTTTTTACGGAATCAACTGTTGATAAATGTCCGAAAATGTTGTAATATATAGGTGAGAGAATTTAAAAGAGAGAAGAAGCTTGAAAAAAACATTTTTTCCCATACGCGTATTTTTTTTATGCCTGTGTGCAGCCCTCATCCTGCCATCATGTGCGCAAGATAGCACACAAACAGTTTACATACCTCAGAGCGAGCCTACCGAGAGCGAAAGTCAGAGTGAAAGCGAGACAGAGCCGCAGACCGAGCGGGCAAAGCCAACCTCGGACTATTCGTCTTCCGGATTTTTTGAGAGTGACACGGGAACTGATTTGCTCCTGCGCATAGAGTGGCAGGCACGGCAAAACCCCGATGCATATAAAGTTGATATAGCGGTGAAGGTTTTCCTGGAATACAAGGGCACGTTCAGCGTCGGAGAAACAACGGGAAATCTCCTGACCGTCGGCGACGAACACAGAAACTTTGCCGTGGAGGCGATGGACGAATATACCGAGGATTTCTCCCCCGTGCTGCTCTATTCCTACAACACGCAGGTTGACAGACCTGACGGAGAGGATATAAATATCCGCCTGCTCGCGAAATACCGCTACAACGGATATTATGACGGCTATTTCTTTAGAAGTGTTATAGCGCAGGGAAACATATTCGTCTCCGACAAGTATGACACGATGAAAAGCTCCGCAGACATCGATGTCCCGCTCATAAAGCAGTATCCCGAGCTGCCGAACGGCTGCGAGGTGACCTCGCTTGCCATGGCGCTGAATTATCTCGGGTACGGCATTTCAAAAACGGATTTGAAGAATGACTATCTCCCCATAGGGCAGGGCGACTTTTACTCATATAATATAGGAGACCCCGCATCAAGCGCGAGCTTCGGCTGCTATTCTCCCGTCATAGTCAAGACAGCCGAGAGATACTTCGCGGACAATAATATTTCAAGAGAAGTCGCAGACCTTACTCACTGCAATGTCGAAGAGCTGTTTTACAATATCTCCGAGGGACGTCCCGTGATAGTATGGATAACTCAAAATCTCTCGGTCAAGCCGTCGATAATCAGCTCATGGAGGCTCGGCGGACTTACCTTCAATTGGAAAGCGCCGCTGCACTGCGTTGTGCTTACGGGCTACGACCTCGACGCGGGCACTGTCACCGTCACCGACCCGATATACGGCGTTGTTACGCTTGAGAAGGAGCTTTTCGAGAGACGCTGGCACGAGATGGGCGAACAGGCGGTTGTAATAAAATAATTAAATCAAGTCAAAGGGGCGGTCGCGTTGCGGCTGTCCCTTCGCGCTTTTATCGGGTGAGTAAGATATATCTCTCTGCATTTTGTCCCGAGCGCATTATAAGCCTGCAGCGCCGTTTCTTCATCATCATATATGGCGAAAACCGAAGGCCCGCTGCCGCTCATCTGCGTAAATAAAGCTCCGCTCTCGATAAAAAGCTCCTTAAGAGCGCTTACTCTCGGTCTTAACGGAATTATCGCGCGCTCGAATATATTATAGCAGGCTGAGCTGAGCAGTGCCAAGTCGCCGTCCTCAAGGGCTTTTTTTAATTTTTCCGTATCATGCCCGCCCGTCCGCGGACCGAGCCTGTCCGCCTCGGTGTATGCCTCGTCTGTCGATACACCCTCGCCGTCTGCGGCAATGAGAACGGTGCAGTCAGGCATGGCGGGGAAGGGAGTGAGTATTTCTCCGATACCCTCCGCGAGAGCCGTTCCGCCCGTGATACAGTACGGCACGTCCGCTCCGAGCCTGCGTCCGATTTCGCACAGCTTTTTCTCGGAGAAGCCTGTGCCGAAGAGCGCGTTCATAGACCGCAGGACAGCTGCCGCATCCGTGCTGCCGCCCGCGAGTCCCGCCGCCGCGGGAATTTTCTTTTCTATACAGATTTTAACGGGGCAATCCTCTCCGTAATACTCCGAGAAGAGCCTTGCAGCGCGGTAGGCTATATTGTCGTGCGGGTCTTCCGTCACGGCGCGGTCGCAGAGCACCTCAGTAACATGGGAGCGCTCGACGCTTATCCTGTCGCGCAGGTCAACGCTTGTCATGACCGTTGATATGTCGTGATATCCGTCGTGTCTTTTTGCGGTGATGTCGAGATACAGATTTATTTTTGCCGGTGCGTATGAGATTATTTTATTCATGGTGCGTCCTGTTTTTTATTTATTTTAACACATATTGCGTTTTTTTTCAATGATGCTCGCTGTCTTGCAGTTTTTTTAAAAGCTCACTGAGGTTTTTCACCGTTCCGTCATCAAAGAAATGCTCTATTTTTTCTACAAGTTCAAGCTCGCCCGTGCTGCCGTTTATCAGGCTGAAAAAGCTGTTCAATATCTCATGCCGCTCGATAAGCGCCTTTCCCCGCGCTTTCCCGCGCTCTGTGAGGGTTATAAGTCCGTAAGGCTCGTAGCTCGCAAGCCCCGCCGAGCGCAGTCGTGCCGCCATTCTGCTCGCGGCGCTTATCCCAACGTTCAAAGCGGAGGCAAGCTCGCCGAGGCGCGTTCCTGAGCCTTTGTTAAGACGCATGAGCATTTCGAGAT
>CAKSEI010000161.1 GCA_934446285.1 uncultured Eubacteriales bacterium
GCTGAAACAGCCCAAAGTCGCTTCAGCTCTCGATTTTTCCTATTTTCAGCATGCATCTAAATTGGTCACGCATCACATAAAAACAGCCGTTTTCGATAAGAAAGCGGCTGTTTTTCTAGCTTTTTGGGGCTTTTCAAATTTCGCCCCGCTCGAATAATTCAACTTTAATTCAACTCGCTCTGAAAATTCAGGCTTTTTTCAAAAATACATCGGCCAGAATGTCGGCGTTTTTCTGGTCGGCTTCCTCCATGACGTGGGCGTAGATATTGGCCGTGGTGCTCACCTGCGCATGGCCCAACCGCTTGGAGATGGACACGCTGTCCGCGCCGTTGAAGTACAGCATAGAGGCCATCGTGTGCCGGAAGGCGTGGGGGTTGATGTGGGGCAGACCGTGACGCCTGCTGAACTTCGCCATCCAGTCGGTCACGCTGTCCGGGTGCATGGGCTGGCCGTTGTCCTGCGCGAACACAAAGCCCCGGTCCTGATAGTATCCGCCCAGCCGCAGCCGCTCGGTACTCTGCCATGCTCTGTATTGCCGGAGCAGCTGCATGGTTTCGAGCGGGAGCGTGATGAACCGCTTGGAGGCATCCGTCTTGGGCAGATCCTCGTAGATGCCCCGGTCCGGCGCATAGAGGATGTTGTTGCAGATGTAGATCCGATGCTCGTCAAAGTCTACCCTGTTCCATTTCAGCCCCAGTAGCTCCCCGCGCCTGGCTCCGGTGATCAGGAACAGGTGGACCAGCGTTTTCCATTTGAGCGGTTCGGTCTCCAGCGCGTCGCGGATCGCTGCCACCTGTTCCGGCTGGAAATAGTTGACCTCTTTTCTGCTGACTTTGGGCAGAGTCGCTTTTGCCGCCACATTGAACGGGACAAGGCCCTCTTTTTCCGCCTGATCCAGCACCGTGGAGATCAGCCGATGGTGCTCCAATACGGTCTTTGGCGAAAGGGTGTGGCTGTTTTCCTGAAAGGTAAAGAGCTTTTCCGGCGGCAGGCCCAGCGCCCCGGCTATGGCCTTTGCGGCGTCCCAGCTGATCTGCTGGCCCTTCACGGCGGCATATACCGCATGGAGGGAAACCCCGCTCTGTTTGGCCAGCCCGGCCCGTGTGATTCCCCGCTTTTTGAGCAGCGGCGGAAGGTCGGCCTTTGTGACGGCTCGGTTCGGCCCTTTGCCTGCGCCCGGCTGCCCCAGCGCGGTATAGAGACTGTTCAGGTGGTCGGCGCGGAGGTCTTTCAGTTTGATGTGGCCGATGGCGGGATAGATCCGCTCGGTCAGCTCCCGGTAACGGACGATGGTAGAATGTTTTGCACCACGCTGTTCTTTCAGGGCAATTACATAATCGCAGTAAGGGCCGAACTTCTGGCGGCTGTCGGTAGTCACCCCTTCTCTGCACTCTTTTTCAAAGGTCGCGGCGAAAGCCTCGGCCTTTTTTCTTGCGCTTTTTTCGGACCATGTGGGGGAGACTTCGAAGGTGGCCGTCCACGGTTTCAGTTGCTTCCCGTCTGCGCCCCGGCCCCGGTGGACACGGATGGAGTAGGAGATCAGCCTGCCGGATTTGTCACGGCGTTCCTGAATGTTGGCCATTATGTTTCCCTCCTTCGGAAAAGGCTTCGGCTTCGTTCAGCAAGTGCAAGGTATATTCTTCATCACTTTCTTTGAGCAGTTTTTCAGCCGCACTACAAAACTCAAAAGACATTTCCCGATAATCATTTGCCTTCAAATAGTCCATAGCCAGCGTTCGAATTGAATTAAAGTAGACGCCGAACTGCTTGTATACGGCGATAGACGATCCCTCCAGAATCCGGCCGATCCTTTTAAATAGTTCATCCGCCTCATCCTGATCATCGATCCGGTCGCTGCTATCGACTGCAACTTTAACACAAGAGGCCGTTGACGAGAGAACCCCGGCAATTACTTTTGCGAGAGCTTCAAATTGGGTGTATCCGACGAAATAATCGCTGAGAGAATATTGGAAACCATGCAATGCCTCGGTTAAAAAGGCGGTAACGCGTTTGCGGTCAAATTCATCATGCTCACTCGCCATCAAGTGCATAAATTCTGTATAAAACTCGTTTGCACCACGGCAGTCCTCTTTCGTGCGAAAATCACTCAGCCCCAGCAGCCAATCCGTTGAGACTTCGCATTTTTCTGCAATTTCCTTCAATCCCAATGCATCCGGGATTCTGTCTCCGTTGCAATAGAAACCGACCGTCTGTCTCGATATACCTAAAAATTCGGCAAATTCAGTATTGGATTGGTCTCCTTGCAGTTCCCGAAAGCGTTCTGTAAATACTGGTAAGCGGCTCTTTAATTGGTTTGCTTGCTTCACTTGTCGTCACCTCTGAATCTGACGCTACAAAAATGTAGACTAATGTTGAAACATTTGTTGCAGCCTTGCGAGCGCTCTTGTTGTTTGCTAAAATGAGTATAGCAGGATACGAACAGAGCGTCAACAACAAAAACCAAACTGAACGGGCGGCAAACCTCTAACCACAGACAACTAAAACAGACTGTAAATTTAGCCAGTTTCCATAATGCTATCTTGTGAAAAATGCCGAAAATGAAAATTGTGCAGGAAATTTACCTTAATAATAAGCAGTGGGGAAATGCGCTTACAACAACAGCCTTGTTTTGTTATACTTAAATCAGGGTTGGAAGTATCCACCAAATTTTAAAAGGAGGATCGTCATGTGTAACGAGGAAATCAGACGGGCAGCGGCGGGCGCCGGAGTAAGGCTCTGGCAAGTTGCAGATGCGTTGGGAATCGCCGATTGTAGCCTGTCTCGAAAGCTCCGAAAAGAGCTTCCGCAGGCAGAGAAAGAAAAGATTTTTGCAATCATCAGAAATGTTTCCGGGGAGGCGTGAGATTTGGTTGAATTTCGGACTATCCGACAGACCGCCGCCACCGGTATTCTGCCCGAACACAGGATTCGGATCATGGTGGCGCAGGGGGTGTGTCCCGGTATCCAGACCGGGAACCGCTTCCTTGTCAACGTCACCGCACTGGCGGAAATGCTGGAGAGCATGAGCCGCAAGCAGAGAGGCGGTGATGCGGTATGACCAAAAACAAAAATGCCCGCTCCACGGCGGCAACCGTGGAGCAGGCGGAGGGAACGGGTTTGGCGACCAAATTTCCCTGTGCGAATTGTAGCACACACAACGAAGAAAATCCATTGATTTCTGATTTGCTCCATGCAGGTGCAGAAAACGCGCTGACGCTTTCAGAGCTTGTCCAGCTCACAGGCGAAGATGAGCGGTCGATCCGCCGTTGCATTCAGCGCGAGCGAAAGGCTGGAAAACTGATTTTGTCCGACAATCAGTCGGGCTATTTTCTTCCATCATCAGAGCACGAAGTGCGCCGGTTCATTCGGTCGATGTCAAATCGTGCCCGTGAAATCGCCGCGGTGTCCCGCGCTGCCGAAGATGCGCTGGAACGAGTGTCTGGGCAGTCGAGATTGAGGGGGTGGTAACAATGGCAAAAGAAAAACCGGGTGTTATGCTTTACTGGAAAACCTTTGACGCACTAGAAGAACTGGTAGATGGCGAGGCGAAGAAGATGTTCCGCGCCATTCGCCAGTATGCGCAGTACGGG
>CAKSEI010000162.1 GCA_934446285.1 uncultured Eubacteriales bacterium
GATGTACAGACATCGTCGTAGACGATGATATGTTTGCCCTCCGTCATGACTTTCGGCGAGAGGTAAAATTCCTCTGAGGCGTTCTTCAGTCTCTCTCTGTACCCAAGCTCCTTTTGCGGGCGTTTGCCGCGGTTGAGTACGGCGGGGAAGTAATTGATACCGAGTTTTCGTGCCGTTCTGCGGGCGACCTCCTCTGCCTGGTCAAAACCGTATTCGCGTACCGCTCCGCGCGAGCGCGGAATAGGGACTATAAGAGTATCGGCAGTCGGGCACAGCCGCCTTTCAATAGTACGGCTTACCTCATCCGCGACGAAATCAAGCAGCTTGCCGTCGAGCACCCTCTTGCACCCGCGGACTATACAGCCTGTGACATTCCCCTTTTTGTAAGCGGAAACGTGCATCACCCTGCGGAATGAATTTTTCTTTCCGTGCGCAAGGCAGGAGCACTCTGTCTGAGGACATGAGCATACGGGGCATGAGGATTTTGTCTCCATTATATACCTCTCGCGGCATTCGGGGCAGAGAGCGGACGCGCTATCGAGGATTTTCCCGCAAGAAATGCATTTATATACAGAAAAGAAGTCAAAAATGTCGCGAAGCGAACTTATCCTCTGCATTGTCTCACCGCCCTGTGCCAACCGTCGCGCAGGATTTTCCGTCTCTCCTCCGACATGGACGGAGTATAGACGCGGCTCTCGTTTATAACGCGAGATATTTCCTCTTCTGACGAATAAATTCCGACGCCGAGCCCCGCGAGCAGAGCAGCACCCAGTGCCGTCGTCTCGGTACAAAGCTTGCGCGTGACCCTTATGCCGCTGATATCCGCCTGAAAAGTGAGCAGGAGATTGTTCCTCGACCCGCCGCCGTCGACGGACAGGCTCGTGAGCTTTTCTCCCCGTGCGTCGGTCATGAGCGTGAGCAGGTCGTCTACCTGATATGCTATCGACTCAAGGGTAGCGCGGATTATATGATATCTGTTCGTACCGCGCGTTATCCCGGTGATAATCCCGCGTGCGTCGGCATCCCAATAGGGAGCGCCGAGTCCGGTGAAAGCGGGCACGACGTAGCAGCCGCCGCTGTCCGTGACGCGCAGTGCTTCGTATTCACTTTCGGAGGCTGTATTTATCAGACGCATTTCATCACGCAGCCATTGAACTGCCGCCCCGCCTATAAAGACCGAGCCTTCCTCGGCGTAGGTAACACCGCGCGGCGTCTGCCATGCGACGGTGGTTAGAAGCCCGCTGTCCGAGAAGAGTGGGGACTCTCCGGTATTCATGAGAAGAAAGCAGCCCGTGCCGTAGGTATTCTTGCACTCTCCGGATGAAAAGCAACCGTGACCGAACAGTGCCGACTGCTGGTCACCGGCAATTCCGGCTATAGGAACAGCAGCACCGAAAAACGACGGATCGGTCATACATACGACTCCTGCACTCGGCAGAATCTGCGGGAGCATACTTTCCGGAACGCCGAAAAGGTCGAGCAGCTCCGAATCCCACCCGAGAGTGTGTATATTGAAGAGCATTGTCCGTGACGCGTTCGATACATCCGTCACGTGCACTCTGCCGCCCGATAAATTCCATATAAGGTAGCTGTCGACCGTGCCGAAGAGCGCATCTCCGTGCAAAGCAGCCTCACGCAGCCCGGGGATATTGTCGAGCATCCATTTAAGCTTTGTTGCGGAGAAATACGGGTCTATGAGAAGCCCCGTCTTTTCCTTTATCATCTTCCCGTATCCGTCGCTTTTCAGACGCGAGCACATGTCGGCTGTGCGCCTGCATTGCCACACTATTGCCCGTCCGTAAGGCTTGCCCGTATTCTTATCCCAAACGACCGTCGTCTCGCGCTGATTTGTTATTCCTATGGCGGAAATATCCGAGGCACAAAGCCCGGCGAGGCTCATAGCCTGCCTTGCCGTGGATATCTGCGCTTCTAAAATTTCCTCCGCGTCGTGCTCGACCCATCCCTCTCGGGGATAGTATTGAGTAAATTCCTTTTGTGCGGAAGATACCGTCTCGGCTTTTTCGTTGAATATTATGCAGCGTGCACCCGTCGTACCCTCATCGAGCGACATAATATATTTCATATCATTATCCTTATCTGCTCGCCGGGCATGTCTATCTCAACCTTTTCGGTTAAGACTATCTCTCCGTCGACACATATATCACGCATACCCTCCGCGCGGAACGAACGGCATCTGCGCACGTCCATTACGTCTTTGAATCTTTCGGTAGGCCTTCCCGTCTGCATATCCACGTGCCTGCCTGCCTTATAGTCAAGGACGAGAGAAGCAAATCTTCGTCTCGATATCTTCTTTACCGCCGTCACGTCCATTATTCCGTCGCTGCAGTCGGCGGTGGGAGCAGGCAGAAATCCTCCGCCGTAAAAGCGGCAGTTTGCAGCGGTGCAGAGCAGGTAGTCGCCCTCCGCCGTTTCCTTTTCGCCGTTTTCAAGGGTGTATTGAAGCTTTAAATGCATTCCGTATGACGAAGCAAGAGATGCCGCCGCGCCTAAGATATATGCGGTGCTCCCGCTGATGAGAGGCTTTGTCTTGAGAACTCCCGCGCGCTTTACGGTGTCGCTGTCAAAGCCGAAATTTATGACGTTTATCGCGTATCTGCCGTTGTATCTCATGACATCGACATTATGCACGATATTGCTCTTGCCGAAAGACCTAACGAGGTCATTTCCCGTGCCTACGGGGATTACAGATATCAAGGCGCTCTCGTTTGCTCCAGCCCGCATTATGCCGTTGACAGCCTCGTTTACCGTGCCGTCTCCGCCGTATATGAAGAAGTGCGTATGCAGGTCGCGCATACATTCGGAGCAGACGAAGCTCTCCGCATCTCCTATACATTTCGTCACGTAAAGACCATCCGTTATCACCGTATTAACGTATTTCGCGGCGTCCCCCTGACCCGCGGCGGGATTTATTATTCCGAGCTTTCTCATTTTGCCCTCTCTGCCTTACCTTTTTTCTTCCTGAAATATAATAACACAACGTGCGCTTTTTTTCAAGTAAAATATACGCATGCGTTCTGATTTGTTCTTATTTATCCATTGACAATTTTTCGGCAAAAAGGTATAATAATAACAAAAAGCTATCGGAGGTCATAATGGAATATTCGGATGAAAAATTTGCAAAAGAGGGTCTGACGTTTGACGATGTACTGCTTGTGCCGCGCAAGAGCGACGTCACTCCCGACATGATTGAGCTGGGCACGCGTCTGACGGAGAAAATACACCTGAATATTCCCCTCTTAAGTTCTGCCATGGACACCGTAACGGAGTTGCGCATGGCTATAGCTATGGCTCGCGAGGGCGGAGTCGGTGTCATACATAAAAATATGACAATAGCCGACCAGGCGGATCATGTAGAGCGCGTAAAACGCAGTGAAAACGGCGTTATCGTAGACCCGTTCTGGCTGACAGGCGAGCACTATGCCTACGAGGCTGACGCGCTTATGGCAAAGTACCGTATATCGGGTGTACCGATATGTGATAATAATAAAAAGCTCATCGGTATTATCACCAACCGCGATATGAGATTTCTCACCGACCTCAACGTCCGTATAAAGG
>CAKSEI010000163.1 GCA_934446285.1 uncultured Eubacteriales bacterium
CGACACGACCCTCGCGGCGCTCTGCGAAATTATCATGGCAACGGCGGAGTTTAAGCTTGTCCGCGAGAGGCAGATATATGCTATCTCAATAACCGCCCAGTCGACAAAAAAAGCAACAAGGCTCGAGGCTGCAAAGAATATCAGCCTCGGCTTTATTTTCTTGCCGAAAAGATTTATCTCTATCATAGGCCGAGTATCTCCAGATTACGTATAATGCACTTTCTGCCCTTCCACGCGTAGGCACGCTCGGCAAAGGCTTCGTCGCTCATATTTTCGACCGTTTGCACCGTCAGATACGGTATACGGCTCTCTTTGAAAAATTTCTCGGGGGTGTTGGGCAGATTTGCGTTCGCGGGGCACACATCCTGGCATATATCGCATCCCCACGCGCAGCCGCAGCGGCGGATAAGCGCCTTGTCATCATCCGAAAGCTCGCCCTTTGTCTGCGTAATCATCGAGAGGCATCTATCGGGAGACGGACATGCTCTGCGGCACGCGCCGCAGTGAGTGCATCTTCTTGTGCCGACGGCACTTTTTTCTTTCATTTCAATATTAAAATCGGCTATAATGCTGCCGAGAAAAACATAGCTGCCGTACTCCGGATTTATTATAAGCCCATTGTCGCCGAGAGACCCGACTCCGCACGCAAGGGCAAGAGCGCGTTCGTTAAAGGGGGAAGTATCGGCAAATCCCTCAATATGCCCCTCGGGCATTCTCTGCGCAAAGAAGTCCCGCATTTCCGAAAAGAATCCGTCGAAAAAAATATGATAATCGCGCGGCACGGCATAGCGGGAGATATTTCTCCTCCCGCCGTCATTCACGTAATATGGAACGGCAAAAGCACAAAGGCTTACGCGCAGGTGCGGGAAGCGCCTCTCAAGGCTTTTATCCCGCATTACAAATTCATCCTTATACCCAATCGCGCCGTATGAGCGCACGCCGTGCGACGCAAAAAATTCTTCAAGCAGATTCATACCGATATCATACCACAAAAAAAGCAATTTGGCAAGTACCGAGGCAAAGCGCGGCTCGCCTGAAATCTTGACAAAAGCCCGAAAATAGGGTATGCTATATATATAATTAATACGCAGGTGAAAAAATGGCAAAAAGCGCAGGCAACGAATACGGCAATAACAGTATAACCTCCCTCAAGGGTGCGGACAGAGTAAGGAAGCGCCCCGCGGTCATTTTCGGCTCGGAGGGGCTTGAGGGCTGCGAGCACTCGGCTTTCGAGATACTCTCGAACTCCGTCGACGAGGCAAGAGAGGGATACGGAAAAGAGATAGTCTTCACCGTTTTCGCAGACTGCAGTATGCAGGTCGAGGATAACGGACGCGGTGTCCCGCTCGGATATAACGAAAAGGAAGGGCGATACAACTGGGAGCTTGTATTCTGTGAGCTTTACGCGGGGGGAAAATATTCAAACGGCGGAGACGACTCCTCATACGAATATTCGCTCGGTCTGAACGGACTCGGCGCATGCGCCACGCAATATTCCTCCGAGTACATGAATGTAATCTCGCGCGACGGGAGTCACGTAAGTGAGATAGACTTCAAGAAAGGCGAGCCCGCGTCCGAATTGCGCGTAAGAGAGGCAGTCGGCAAGGAAAAGAAAAGCGGCACGCTCATCCGCTGGAAGCCCGACCTTGACGTTTTCACCGATATAAACATCCCGCGCGAATACTTCTCCGACACGCTCCACCGCCAGGCGGTAGTGAATGCGGGAATAAAATTCGTGCTGAAATACGAAACGGCATCGGGATTTGACACCGAGGAATACCTGTATGAGAACGGAATATCCGATTATGTCGCCGAGAAAGTCGGGGACAGTGCGCTCACCGCACCGGTAAGATGGGAGCTTGAGACAGCGGGACGCGACAGAGACGATAAAAAGGACTATAAATTCAAGTGCGAAATGGTCTTCTGCTCGTCGAACAGCTTCAAAATGCTCGAATACTATCACAACTCGAGCTTTCTCGAACACGGCGGCTCTCCCGAAAAGGCGGTACGCACCGCCTTTGTCTACGCGCTTGACAAATATCTAAAAGAAAAGGGAAAATACAACAAGAACGAGAGCAAGATAACCTTTACCGACGTAGAGGACTGCCTTGTCATGGTGACAAACGGCTTTTCCACCCACACTTCATATGAAAACCAGACAAAAAAGGCAATAACAAACACATTCATCGCCGAGGCGATGACGACGTTTATAAAGAGTCAGCTCGAGATATATTTCATAGAGAACCCGCTCGAGGCGGAGAAGTTCGCAAATCAGGTACTCATAAACAAGCGCTCGCGTGAGAGCGCAGAGAGTGCGCGCATAAAGGTCAAGGTTAATCTCTCGGGCAAGATGGATATATCGAACAGAGTCGAAAAATTCGTCAACTGCCGCTCGAAAGACCCGGAGAAACGTGAGCTTTATATAGTGGAGGGCGACTCTGCTCTCACCTCATGTAAGCTCGGGCGTGCGGCTGAGTTTCAGGCTATAATTCCCGTCAGAGGAAAGACGCTCAACTGCCTTAAGGCGGGCTACGACAGAATTTTCAAGAGTGATATAATAGTTGACCTGCTGCGCGTCATCGGATGCGGTGTGGAGCTTGACAAGAGGGTCAAGACGGATATTGCGCGCTTTGACTACGACGCGCTCAAGTGGAATAAAATAATCATATGTACCGATGCGGACGAGGACGGCTTTCAGATACGCACTCTTCTGCTCACCATGTTCTACCGACTTCTGCCTACGCTCATAAAGCGCGGCAGGATATATATAGCGGAGTCTCCGCTCTTTGAGATAACGTGCAGAAAGGATACATTCTTTGCCTATAACGAAAAGGAAAAGGATAAGATAATCGCCTCGCTCGGCGACAAAAAATTCACTCTGCAGCGCTCAAAGGGACTCGGTGAAAATGAGCCCGACATGATGTGGCAGACGACGATGAACCCCGCGACGAGACGCCTCATACAGGTAACGGAGGCGGATGCCGTCGAGACGGCGCGGATTTTTGATACACTGCTCGGGGACAACCTCCCCGCGCGAAAGGAATTTATCTCGGAGAACGGCAGCAGATATGTCTCCGAGGCGGATATATGATAAGCTTTATTTACGGTGCGGCGGGAACGGGAAAATCAAGCTATATAAACGACCGGGCTCTCGCCGCCGCACGCGCGGGAAACCCGGTCATTTTGCTTGTACCCGAGCAGCAGGTGCTGTCACGCGAAGCGGAGCTTGCGCACACTGCGGGAGGGGCAGTTCCCCTCGGGCTTGAAGTGCTCAGCTTCGGCAGACTCGCAAATACGGTTTTCAGGCGCGAGGGCGGGTTATGCTACTCGTACCTTACCCGCGCGGGAAAGAACGTAATACTTTGGCGTGCTGTGCAGTCCGTCGCCCCGGCTTTAAGAAAATACGGGGAGCTTACTCTAAAGGACCGCGCTTTTCTTTGCGGTATCATGGCGTCGATAAAGGAATGCAAGGCGGGAGGCATCACGCCCGAGCGCCTAACCGAGGCTGCGGAGCAGCTTGATAAGACAAACACGGAATTAAAAAACAAGCTGTACGATATAGCGGTGATAAGC
>CAKSEI010000164.1 GCA_934446285.1 uncultured Eubacteriales bacterium
TCCATCTCCTTCGGATTATCTATCGATCGTAGGCTCGGGAACAGTCCGTTCTCAAAACCGGGTAGGAACACTACGGGAAACTCAAGTCCCTTTGACGAGTGCACGGTCATGAGCACAACGGAGTCCGACTCCCTGTCATATGAGTCAACGTCGGATACAAGCGCAACATCCTCCAAAAATCCCGCAAGCGTTGCCTCCTCGTTGTTCTGCTCGTATTCAACGGCACTTGATATAAGTTCCTCTACGTTCTCAAGTCTGTCGCGCTCTACTTCCCCGAGAGATAGGAGCATATCCCTGTAGCCCGAGAGCTCTATGACGTTCTTAAACAGCTCGCTTAGGCACATAGAGTCGCGCATGGCGGCAAACGAACGTATCAAAGACGCAAATTCGCGCAGCCTGACGGCGCTCCTTCCGAGAGCGGTATAGCACTCAGCCCTCTCCATTACGTCAAACATTGAAACACGCTCGGACTCGGCAATATTCTCGACCGCGTTCACCGTTGATGCGCCTATTCCCCGTTTCGGCTCATTTATTATTCGCTTAAGCCTGACGTTATCGTCTGTATTATTGATAAGGCAAAGGTAGGCAAGTACGTCCTTGATTTCTTTTCTGTCATAAAACCTCGTGCCGCCGAGCACACGGTAGGCAATGCCGCTGCGTGCAAAGGCGCTCTCAATAGATTGCGCCTGTGCGTTCACCCTGTATAAAACGGCAAAATCGGAAAGTTTTCTGCCCTCGGTGTCAACGCGATGCATAATGCAGTCGGCGATATACCTCGCTTCCTCATTCTGATTGTCAAGCTTCTTCAACGTAATCTTCTCGCCGTCGCCGTGTTCGGTCCAGAGCTGCTTGCCGTGACGTTTATCGTTATTTGCGATAATTGAGTTTGCCGCGCCGAGAATGTTGCCCGTGGAGCGATAATTCTGCTCGAGCTTTACCGTAACCGCACCGGGAAAAGCCTTGTCAAACTCAAGGATATTCGTGACCGTCGCGCCTCTGAAAGCGTAAATACTCTGGTCATCGTCACCGACGACCATTATATTTCTGCGTTTTGAGGTCAGAAGATAGGCAAGCATAAACTGTGCGTAGTTAGTATCCTGATACTCGTCCACGCACACGTATCTGAATCTCTCGCAATAGTATTCGCGCACCTCGTCGTTCCCGCGCAGCAGTTCTACCGTCTTCATTATAATATCGTCAAAATCCACGGCGTTATTTGCCGTCAGTCTCTGCTGATACTCGGTATAAAGGCGCGAAACAAGCGTAAGCTTATAGTCGTCGCCCGCCTCCTTTTCAAAGGCGGCAGCGTCGCACAGCTTGTCCTTTGCTCTGCTTATAAGGTTCTGAACGGTTTTTATCGGCAGTGTCTTGTCATCCATATTAAGCGCGGAATAGCAGTCCTTCAAAAGTCTCTTCGTATCGTCCGTATCGTATATGGTAAAGCCGTCCGAAAGTCCCGCAAGCTCGCTGTACCTGCGCAAAATTCTCAGACATACGGAGTGAAATGTCCCCGCCCAGATTTGCCCCGCGATCTCCTCTCCGAGCGCGCCCGCGAGGCGCTCCTTCATCTCTCCCGCCGCTTTATTGGTAAAAGTAAAGGTCAGCACGGACCAGGGAGGGCACGCGCCGTCCCTAAAGCTGTCGAGCAGAGCGCCCGTCGCCTCGGGAGGAAGGGAGAGCGCCGCCTCAAGCGCATCGACCGTCTCCTCGGTCAGGTCGTCCGGCACTTTATCGGAGAAATAGGCATTGCCGTATCGAATTATGTATGCGACGCGGTTTACGAGCACAGTTGTCTTTCCGCTGCCCGCACCGGCGAGTATAAGCAGAGGTCCGTTCACGGTGAATACCGCCCTGCGCTGCTCAGGGTTGAGAAAAGAATATTTTTTATCAAAAAGCGCGCGCTTCGCCGCGAGGAAGCTCTGCCCGAGAATTTTATCGTCCATTGGTTTTTCCTTTCGGTTTCCTTATGTAAATTATAACATATTTTCACCCGTCAATCAAGCGTTAAAGCATATACGGATTTTTTTCGGAATAACGATATAACGCACTGCAATTGACAAATATTTTGTGTTGATATATAATAAAGAGGTAGAAATGGAGCTTTTCCTTAAGACTTTCGCTGCTGCTTTCTTTTCTGCGCAACTGACCGGGCTGCGGCTCATTACGGGTGCGGAAAACAAGATTGAATATTTTCTCTGCACAGTAGTGTCCGCCGTGATACTGTCGGGCGCAGCCGTCGGTGCGGGAGCACTTGCGGGCGGGCTTATGCCCATATATGCGGCGAGGAGCGCTGCAGCGGTAATCTTCTCGTGCCTTGCCTGCGCAGCCGCTTTCGACAAGGATAAAAACACAGCGGGAGAGTCCGCCGTGGCAACAACTGCGACATTTCTCCGCACGAAGCCGAGCTGCAAAGCACTGCTGTGCACCGTTATGATAACTTCCGGATGCCCCGCGGGAGACTTAAAAGCTTTGCTCGGAATATTCGCGGGCTGCCTGACGGCCCTTATATGTGCGTCCTCCGGCAGTTCTCTTGTAAAAGGATCTCACAACGGCGCTCGGAGGGTGATATCATTCGCCGTTTTCGCGTTCCTTGCCGCAGCTGCGGAGTATGACGCGGCGGGATATTTTTTCCGCAGTGCCGCTGCGCGCACAGCGGCAGGCTCGGCGTTCGCCGTCTCTCTCTGCACGGTATGTTTTATAAAATCGAGAAAAAATGAAAGAAAAAAGCTTCCCGTATTCAAATACGGGTAAAAGATATCACACCTTTGATTACGAAATGAAAAAGCGCTTCGGCGGCAAATGCGTAAAGCTCCCGCTCGACTGCGGCTTTACCTGCCCCAACCGCGACGGAAAAAAAGGCATCGGCGGCTGCACATTCTGCTCGGCACGCGGAGGAGGAGAATTCGCGGGGACGGGTGCGGGAATATCCGAGCAGCTTGAGAGCGCAAAGAGGCTTATCGAGGGAAAATGGAAAGCCGAGAGATTTATCGCATATTTTCAGGCTTTTACAAATACCTATACAACGGTCGAGCGGCTTAGGGTGCTGTGCAATGAGGCACTGCGCTTTCCCGGTGTTATCGGGATATCAATCGCGACGCGAGCCGACTGTATAAACGCCGACATGTCGCGATTTCTGCACGAGCTTGCAGGGAGCACTTTTCTCACGGTAGAGCTTGGGCTGCAGACCGTGCACGACATCACCGCGCGCCGCATAAACCGCTGCCACTCCTACGCCGACTTTCTGAAGGGCTATCACGAGCTTGACGGCATAGAGAGATGCGTGCATCTGATAAACGGTTTGCCGGGAGAAAGCTATGAAATGATGATAGAAAGTGCGCGTGAGGTCGCCTCCCTGCTCCCCGATTTCCTCAAAATCCACCTCTTGCACGTTATAAAGGGCACTGCAGCGGCGCGCGAATACGAAGAGGGGCTTTTCCGCACGCTTGAATATGACGAATACATAAACACCGTATGCGACCAGATAGAGCTTATGCCGCCCGAGACGACGATAGAGCGCCTGACCGGAGACGGCGCGGCGGAGTCGC
>CAKSEI010000165.1 GCA_934446285.1 uncultured Eubacteriales bacterium
CGCTTTGCCGCGGCGTCCTGGCGTTACTTCTCCGGCGTGTATCATCTCCGGTGATGGGTATTCAGTTGTCGAGGTGCAGAGACGACCGAATTTTTCTCTTGACTTTATCGCCCATACAGGTTAGACTTATTTTTGAAATAAAGAATATTCGGTCTATGTACTTAGACTAACAGAAATGAAAAAATCTGTCAAGACTGATAAATGAACAGATTGTAAATAAGTCTAAAACGGGAGAGTGAAAATGATCTCTTTTCAATTCGAAACCTACATTGCGGATGGTGCGGAGCATTATAGCTATGGCGCGGACTACGGAAAGGGCATGGTGCAGACATCGAAGACCGTGTCGTTTCCCGAGAGCTTGCTGTCACTCGTTGACATGAACATCGACGAGATCGAGCCGGCGATCCGGCAGCTCAACGAGGTACTCTGGCAGCTTACGACAACACGGGAGAAACAGTATGTCGAGGAAGTAAACGCACTGTTGGATGAGCTCGAACTGCGGCACATCTATTTTCAGCAGCTTGCGCTGGACTGGAGGTATCGGCTGTCACGGGCGGTGATCTTCGAACAGTACACGGAGGATATGCTGCCACGCAAATATCTCTATGCGTTACCGGACACCTTGCGACGGATGCAGGGACAGATCGTGGAGCTGTTTGAAAATGTGCTGGATGCGGACAACAGCGACGAGCCGACCTCGAAGCGAATGGTCGACTATTATCAGCGCAGCGGCGAGACGGCATTTCGATTCTATCCGCAGCCGATTGGGTTTGAGTTGATCGGTGAAGTGTTTACCGAGGTTCTGACGCCAAATAACATCTACGATATCCTCGACTTCCAGCTCCGCGCCTGTGTGAAGCAGGAAATTAAGATGCGTCGCTGCAAAAACTGCGGCAGGTACTTTGCGGTGATGCGGCATGGCGCGACGGAGTACTGCGGTCGCGTGGCCGACGAGCGCGGGCGCACCTGTCGGGAGGTCGGGGCCATCAATACATGGACGCGCAGCAAGCGGGACGATGAGGTATTCAAGGTCTACCGCCGAGAGTACAAAAAGCGCTTTGCGTGGATCAAGGCCGGACGGATCACCGACCAGCAGTTTTACGATTGGAGTGAGCGGGCCAGAGCGGAGAAGGATAAATGTGAGCAGGGGCTGATCTCTCAGAAGGAACTGGAGGTCTGGCTGAAGGAATCCAAATGAAAAACCGTGTGCTGACCTTGCGGTCCGCACACGGCTTTTCTTTGTCTATAGCGAGGCAGATTTTAAACCGCCCGCATTTAATCACGGTGTTGCTGTAAGCAGCTTATAGAGCCGTTCCATTAATCGCAGCACGCATCCATTCGCAATGCTATCACTTATGAGACTGCCCTCACAGAAATGATCCCGGCGAAAATGATAAGCAAGACCAGCTGCCGCACCATACAGCGGTAGTGTATCTATCCATACTTTTTCCGCCTTAACAATCTGCCGCTCATTAAGATTTAGGCTTTTCATTATTTCATGGTAATTTCCAATCACCACGCCATTTTTATATGTTTCCTCTATAAACCGCTCAATGTCTCGCATCAACCCATGCTTGTCCGCCTGTGGCGCATAGGCAGAATATTCTTTACACCAATCTCGCTTTTCCTCTGATGTTTCAATCTCCCGTAACAGTTCAATAGCCGGTTTCCAATATGTATCCATGAGCTGCGGATCGCTCCAAAATACCGGAAGCACTTTTGCCCAGTCATTCTTCTGCCGATTCAGCGAGAGTTTATCACCACTGCCCCGATTTCGATTGAGCGTACCCATTACACCGCAGTGCGCCAAGGCAAACACATAGACTGGCACTCCATCTGAGAGGCTTACCACCACCGGATTTTTCTCGCTTTCGATAACGCAATTGTAGCTCACCTTATTTGATACGGTGCTGTCAAAGCAACCGAGCACACTTTTCAATGTATCCTTGCCCAAGCACAAAAGGATGCGCGGACGGATGATCTCAACCAACCGACGGAAATATTCTGCATCTGCCATTGCCCAGCTTTTCTTAAAATTTCCGCTGGTTCCCTTGACACGATACCCCATCACAAAGTTCGTAAAAAACAGGCGTGAGTCGTCCGTCAGAATATCAAACCCAATCGAGTGAAAGAGTTCAATAAGATTCCTATCCGTTGGGTTTTCATTTTCACACATATAACTGACAGATTGCCCGCAATTCATTGCCTGTATATTCCGCATAACCGCTGCGGCTCCGGCATCCCATGGGCAGCCCCAATCTTGCCCCACCAGCATAATTCGAGCGTCCAAATGTCCGTGCCCTTGCCAATAGTTCCACAGGTTGACCTCCTGACACTCATCGCACCACTTCAATTCACGCTGTCCTGATTGATAGGCTGTGCGCACATCAGCAATCAACTGCCTGTATTGATCATTTCTGGACACACCGCCATCCTCCTATGCTACTCCACAAATCATTTCTGATGATAGTTCGAATAATTGCAACTTCATTATGCGCAAACGCTATTTATCCATATCCGCAGCGTCTTCCAGCAGATTTGTAACCACTTCGCTGAGCTGCGCGGCGTTCTTGGAAGTGATGACAGGGACGCCGGTCTGCGTCTCAATGGCCTTCCGCGCGTCGCCGGCCACCTTGCCACCGGCACGGGCCACGTCGATGTTCTCCGAAAGGGTTGCCGGTGCCTTCTGCTTGGAAATTTCCGTGGTGGTGGCCTCCGCCAGCATATTCAGCACCAACTCCAGCGTGGTCATGTTGTCACGAAGGTTTTCCTTTTTCAAGCCTTTTAGGTTTTTGTACTGCCGGGTGGACATCCCCGACCATGCACGGGAGATCTCATCGGTGAGGATGGCGTACTCCACGCCCTTCTGCACGCCGCGGGCATCCCACTCGTCTGTCAGTTCCTTGCGAACCTGAATGGCTTGTAGCCGCTGGTTGATCCACTCGCGGGTATAGCCCTTTTTGAGATAGGTTTCCAACGCCCTCTCGATGGTCAGCTCCGGATCGATGGTTTCCTCAATGCGCTCCCGTCCCACCTGTGCCAGCCAGAGTTTGAACGGCTCCGCTTTGGGTGACGGGATGGACTGGATGATACGGAGAAGTTGCTCGGTGTCCGCTACATCGGTCAGGCGTTTTTTACCATCATGAGCCGTCATTTTCAAACCGTGACAATTTGTCACGGTTTCATTGCCTTCGGTCTTCAACCGTTGTTTAAGTTTGCGCCAATACGCCGCGGGATCAACGCTGTCCGTCAGTACGCCAACCACATCGACAATAGAAAAATACCATTCTTCCTTTTCTTCATCCCACGCCGTGCGGATGCGTTGGTTTTCAAAAAGCTGAATTTTAAGAGACATCCTATCACCTCAATTCCCAATCACCCAGAATCAAGTCAACGCGCCGTTGCCTTCCACCTTTTCCACTTCGGACAGTTCTTCCCAATCTCCAAGGTTTCCGCATCTGCGAAGGTAATCGTGACCGCCGTCCACGGCGCAGGAGCCGCAGCTGCAAAACTTAAAATCATGGACAGTTTTGCT
>CAKSEI010000166.1 GCA_934446285.1 uncultured Eubacteriales bacterium
GCTCTGCGGGTTTTTAGTGTCTTTTCATTGACATCGGGCATGTTTTGTGTTATACTGATTTGCAAATAAATCGCAAATTATGAGAGGAAATATATGCAGTCATATAAGACAAGGCAGCGCGACATATTGATATCATATCTTACAGAGCACACGGACGAGCAGCTCAGCGCACGAAACATATCGGAGGCACTTGCCGACGAGGGGATAAGCCTCAGCGCCGTTTACCGAAATCTCAATTCCCTCGCCCTCGAGGGGAAAATCAGCAGAATAACGGGAAACTCAAAGCGCGAGGCTTATTACCGTTATATCGGGCACTGCGGCGGGCTGCTGCACCTCACGTGCACCGCCTGCGGCAGGACTGCTCATATGAATATGAGGGACACGCAGGCTTTCTCCCGTGCGCTCGAGAGAAACAGCGGATTTAAAATAGACCCGTCGGCAACCGTCCTTTACGGACTTTGCGCGCGCTGCTCGGAAGGGGGTAACGGTAATGTACGCAGTAGAATGTAAAAACCTTTTGCTCGGATACGCGGGTGCGCCCGTCGCGGCAGAGATATCCTTCCGCCTTGAGCACGGCTCTTACCTCTGCATCATCGGTGAAAACGGCTCGGGCAAGACGACTTTTATGAGAGCCGTCTTGGGTCTTGTGAAGCCGCTCGGCGGATCTGTCACAATAAAAACCCGGGGTATCGGTTACATGCCGCAGCGAACACCCGTTCAGAGCGATTTCCCCGCGTCGGTATACGAGATAGTGCTCTCGGGGTTGTGCGGCAAAAGTAGGTTAGGGCTTCCCTACTCACGTGAGAAAAAGCGCATAGCCCTCTCCGCCATGGAGCGCACGGAGATATCTCATCTTGCAAAAAAAGGCTACAGAGCGCTCTCGGGAGGTCAACAGCAGCGCGTTCTCCTCGCCCGTGCCATAAGTGCCGCGAACGAGATGCTCCTGCTCGACGAACCGACAGCGGGACTTGACTCGCACTCAGCCGAGAAAATGTACGGTACTCTTCGTTCGCTCAACCGTGATGACGGCATGACCGTTATAACGGTCACGCACGACCTGCCGCGAGCTCTGAGTGACGCTACTCACGTTTTGCGCATTTCGCGCGACAGATGCGACTTTATGACAAAAGAAAAATACCTCGGCGGGACGGAGGCTTAGTATGGATATTATTATCGAATATTTTTCGTTTCCGTTTGTGCGATACGCCTTTATAGTCGGAGTGCTTACATCACTGTGTGCCTCGCTGCTCGGGGTGACGCTCGTACTCAGGCGGTTTTCGTTTATTGGCGACGGTCTTTCACATGTTGCTTTCGGTGCTTTGGCTCTCGCGGGAGTCCTGCGCCTCTCGAACAGCACACCGCTCGTCATGACTGTGACGGTTATATGCGCGGTCCTAATAATGCGTGCGGGCAGGCACTCGGCGATTGGCGGAGATTCGGCTGTAGCCATGCTCTCAGTCGGAGCTATGGCAATCGGTTATCTTCTGCTAAATATCTTCCCCTCCTCGGGAAATATCTCGGGAGACGTTTGCTCGGCGCTTTTCGGCTCGACTAAGCTGATAACTCTGAAGCTCTCCGACGTCATTCTCTGTGCTGCGGTGAGCGTAAGCACCGTAATTCTCTTCATATTATTTTATAATAAGCTTTTTGCCGCGACTTTTGACGAAGATTTTTCATATGTTTGCGGCATGAAAACCGATATATTCAATCTCGCTACCGCCGTATGTGCCGCAGCGATAATAGTCATGGCGATGAATCTCGTCGGCTCCTTGCTTGTGTCGGCGCTCATAGTATTTCCCGCGCTGTGCGCCATGCGTATATTTAACTCGTTCCTGCAAGTGACGCTGTTTTCCGCCGCAGTTTCCGTCTTTTGCTCCGCCGCAGGTATGTTCATCGCAGTCGGGGCGGGAACGCCCGTCGGAGCTACCATAGTCGCGGTAAACATCGCGGTATTCATCGTTTGCGGAATCGTAGGAAAAAAAGTGCGTACATGATATACAAACTTCCTATTGACTTTTACGGTAAAATAGGTTAAACTGTATTCAGTGGGAGGAACTGACAATGAAAAGATTTATCTGTTTTCTATTAACCTTATCATGCCTTGTATGCACGGCACTGACCGTGCCGGTGAGCGCGGAGTCTCCGAGCGCGGTTTCCGGCGCGGAATTCACCGACCTCGGCATACCGACGGAGAAGCATTTTCCGAATTCGGGCAACTATGTATACGCCCGTACCGTCTGGGGCATGGAGGTATTCAACGGCAAACTGTACATCGGCTGCGGCGACTATGACAAGAACGCGGGCTCGAATTCTTCGTACAGATATATGCCTCTCTTCGCCTACGGACTGAAAACGGGCGATTGGCAGCTCGAGGCTAAGCTCGACGACGAGCAGCTTACGCGCTTTTTTAAGGCAAATAATACTTTGTACATAGCCGGCACAGACCCGATATCGGGCAGAGACGGACATATATATTACTATGTCCCCGAGCGTGATATCTGGCGCACCGCGGTACAGCCCGGGGGGGCAGCTCACATTTTCGATCTGCTCTTCACGGAGAATGACATGACTGTCTACGCGGGAGTAGGACTCTGGGAGGGCGACGCACCTCGCGTGCCGATATCAAAGAACGGCGGCAAGACTTTCCCCGCCGCAAACAATGCATATTTTTACCGCGACGGCAAGCAGATAACGGGTGCAGACCTCGGCGTTCCGTCGGGGAACTATGCCCGCACGTACAATATCTTTGAGTACCGCGGCAATGTCTATGCCACGCTGTGGATAGCAAACTACGAGCCGATGACGAAGTACGGCGGACTTTATAAATACAATAAGAAAGAAAATAAATTCGAATACTACTGCGAAGTACCCTACGAACTTGTGTCATCGAGCATGTCGCAGTCCACGGACTTTATATACAAGGGCAAATTCGTAAGCGCATACAACAATCTCTGCGTATACGGAGACGACCTCAAGAAGACAAAAACGCTCGGCATAATGAATTTCAAGGGCAGAGTTTCCGCTGCAAAGGTCGTCGGCAATGCCGTTTACGTGCTCACCTTTGAGAGAGTCGACTACAGCGACATCACAAAGGGCTTTACAAACCGTATGTACAAGACGACCGATCTTGAGAATTTCGAGCTTTTGACCGAGTGCAGCTATCCGTGTGCTTTCCGCTCGTTTGCATATGATGACGGAACATTTTATATAGGCACGGAGGGCGTCGCCGGCTCAAGCTGCCCGAAGCAGAACGGTACTGTTCTCAAGATGAAGCTGAAAGTCGCAGACTGTCGACACGAAAACGTCATACACAGAAACGACGGCAAGAAGTGCACTCGCTACGATGAGTGTATCGACTGCGGACATAAGACCGAGACGGGCGAGATAAAATTCAAAGACCTCGGTAACAAGTGGTATCTCGACGCGGTAGTCGAGGCGTGCGACAGAGGCTATATGAACGGCATGTCAAAGACGACCTTTGAGCCGAACAGAGCGACAGAC
>CAKSEI010000167.1 GCA_934446285.1 uncultured Eubacteriales bacterium
GACGATGCTGCAAGGCTTTCGATGGATGCGATGTTCCTTACAAGGTTGAGGATAACGGATTTATCATTCTTTCCGATTATGGCAGATTCCGTGGCAGCCGCACTGCCAATGTAGAAGTTCACGGAGGCGCCAGCCTTGAGGAAATTGTTGTACCTGTAATTACGCTGACACTGAAAAAGCAGGCAAGCGTTCAGATTACAGTTATACATCCTGACGATATTACTGCAGATCGACATGATGGTGTTACGCTGAACTTGTACATTTCAGATGTGGAGTCACCGAACAACATCAGTCTTGTGATCGAGGATAAGCCTTATCAAGGTAAATCGGAAGATGGATCACATTACACCTTTGGACTTAAAGATATTAAGCGGGCAAAGACGAAGCCGTACACGGCCGATGTCTTTGACGGCGCTGATTTGATCGGTAGTGTTTCCTTCAAGGTGAGAGGCAAGACCGCTACAGTTAAAGATGATTTCGATTTTGGTGATGAATTCTAAGGAGGAAAACTATGGAGCTTTCCGAAAAGCTAAGAGATAATTTTGACGAGATGGTTGTCTATAAAGATTTGAAGAAAACCAACTTCTTCTCCACACTGAGTCTCCCTGCCTTTATGCGCGATTGGCTGCTGAAAAAGTTCGAGGACGACGAGGGTGAATTTGATAAAGACGATCTTGCCAGATTTGTCAAAAAATATATTCCTAGAAAAGACGACTGGAATGCGATAAAAAATGACATTGTTATTGAAGGTAAGACAGTAAAATTTCTTGCCAAGGTATCTGTAAATATTGACATCAAAACCGGTGAGGTTTCTTTTGCTCTGCCAGATTTCGGCTTGGGATTTAAAGAAACTATCATTGAAAGCGATGTGTGGGATTCATGCAAAGATGACCTTGTAAAAGGAAGAGATTTATGGGGAATGGTGGAGCTTGGATATCGCTCGCCAGACGATTTTGATTTTACCTTTGAGTACGAAAGAAAATCGTCTAAAGCCAAAAATTCTAAAGATGGAAAAATCAAGCTTGCTTCTTTCAAAAATTTCTGTCCCTACGATATTGACCTTGAGGACTACAAAGAGGCCCGCAAAGAATTCACTACAGACGAATGGATTGATGTTATCCTTGGAGCTGTTGACTATAATGCCGCCGGATACGAAACCGAAGAAGAAAAGCTCACTATGCTTACCAGACTGCTTCCGTTTGTTGAAAAGCGCCTGAATCTGATCGAGCTTGCTCCAAAGGGTACTGGTAAATCTTATCTTTTTGGAAATGTTAGCCGATATGGGTGGCTTTCCAGCGGTGGTGTCATGAGCCGCGCCAAAATGTTCTATGACCAGACAAAGCGTCGAGAGGGATTGATTTCCGGGAGCGATTTCGTCACACTGGATGAAGTGCAGACAATTTCTTTTACCGATACCGATGAGATGCGGGCTGCTTTGAAAGGCTATTTGGAACAGGGTACATTTACCGTGGGCGACTATAAAGGAACTGCAGATGCCGGTATGATACTTTGCGGCAACATTCGCAAGGAAATCATGGATGCAGACGGTTATGAGAATATGTTCACCGAGTTGCCGCTCGTTTTTCATGAGTCAGCGTTGATTGAAAGATTTCACGGATTCATTAAAGGATGGAATATTCCACGCATGAAAGACGATTTGAAGGTAAATGGATGGGCGTTGAATTCGGAATACTTCTGTTCAATCATGCATGAACTTCGCAGTGATATGACCTACAGGAGCATCGTGGACGAATATATTGTTGTACCAGAAGGAGCCGACACGCGTGATACCGAAGCTGTGAAGCGAATTGCTACGGCATACCTGAAACTGCTCTTCCCGAATGTTCAGCGCATGGAAGATATAACACCGAGAGAATTCAAGAGATACTGCTTTGACCGTGCTCGCAGGATGAGAGATACGATTAAATATCAGCTTGGCTTACTTGATGTAGAGTATGCCGGAAAGGATTTGCCACCATTTAAGATTTACGGCATAGATGCTGAGTGACATGGAAACAAAAAAATGTTATGTATGCGGAAAAACTCCGTTGACAAAGGATGAAATAGGACTTACTAAAAAGATAATCGATAAGAAAGCTACAGCTTTTTATTGCTTGCCATGTCTGGCGGAGTATCTTGAAGTAACCGAAGAGGAGCTGCTCGCCAAGATTGAGGAATTCAAGAACGAGGGCTGCACACTGTTCAAGTGAGGTGTTATAGCTAATGAAGCAATATATCTATGCCGATAATGCGGCAACAACAAAACTGGATAAAGCTGCGTTTGAGTCGATGATACCTTGGCTTCTTGAAGAGTACGGGAATGCTTCACAGCCATATGCATTTGCACGCAAACCGAAAAAAGCCATTGCAGACGCAAGAGCTACCATTGCAGAATGTATAGGCGCCTTACCGGAGGAAATTTATTTTACCTCCGGCGGCACGGAAAGCGACAACTGGGCTATAAAGGGATCTGCTTTTTCAGATCCTTACAAACGAGCCACTATTACCTCTTCTATAGAACATCATGCTGTTCTTCGCACATGTTCGGCAATAGAAAGCATGGGGTATCCTGTTACATTCGTATCTCCCAACAGATCTGGCATTATTACTGCAGATGCTCTTGAAGAGTTAATAACAGAGAATACCCGTCTTGTTTCTATCATGTTCTCCAATAACGAGATTGGAACCATTGAACCAATAAAGGAGTTGGTCGCGATTGCACACAAACATGGGGCACTATTTCATACCGACGCAGTTCAAGCAGTCGGACACATTCCAATCAATGTGCAAGATCTCGGAATTGATATGTTGTCTGCTTCGGCTCATAAATTCAATGGTCCAAAGGGAGTCGGCTTTCTATACATTCGTAACGGGACTGAGATTAAGCCATTGAATGATGGTGGGTCTCAGGAGCGAGGTCTGCGAGCAGGTACGGAAAATATCGCTGAAATAGTGGGTATGGCTACCGCTCTCAAAATGAATATCAAGCACATAGAGGAAAACAAAAAATACATTTACTCACTTGAGCAAGTATTATTATCTGGTATCGGAGATTTAGACTTCATTAAGAATGGGGCTGATAACCACATCCCGGGAAATATCAGCTTATCTTTTAAAAACTCTGATGGAGAAGCTATCTTGCATCGAATGGATCTTATGGGAATCTGTATCTCAACTGGTTCTGCTTGTGATACTGTTAACACTCAGATTTCTCATGTAATTAAAGCTATTGGGGTTCCAGAAGAGTATGCCGCTGGCACCATAAGAATATCTCTAAGCAAAGATAACACAAAAGAAGAAGCTGAAAATATTGCTACTGCATTGGTTCGGATACTTGGTAAAAAATAAGATGGTTGTTGGCACATGAGTAGCTATCTAACGAGATAACCTCCCTTTTTGAATAAAAATATGAGATCTTCCATCGGCTTAATCGAAAAATGCACTTTAGTAGAGTTTTT
>CAKSEI010000168.1 GCA_934446285.1 uncultured Eubacteriales bacterium
GCTGCGCAGAGTCGGCTTTTCCTTTGACTGGACGAGAACCATCGACACGACGGACGAAAAGTACTACAAGTGGACGCAGTGGATTTTTCTCAAGCTCTTTGACAACGGACTTGTTTTCCGCGATAAGGCACTTGTAAACTACTGCCCGCACTGCAAGGTCGTACTCTCGAACGAAGACTCTCAGGGCGGCAAATGCGATATATGTCACACCGAGATAGTGCAGAAGTCAAAGGACGTATGGTATCTGCGCATAACAGAATACGCCGATAAGCTGCTTGAGGGGCTGAAAACGGTCGACTACCCCCCGAATATCCGCGCTCAGCAGGAAAACTGGATAGGCAAATCGACGGGTGCTTTCGTCAACTTCACGATAAAGGGCACGCCCGACACCCTGAAGATATATACGACGCGCCCCGATACCCTCTTCGGCGTTACGTTCATGGTAATAGCTCCCGAGCACCCGATTATCGACAAATATTCACACGAAATAAAGAATATGGACGCCGTTGCCGCATACCGTGACGAATGCGCGAAAAAGACCGAATTTGAGCGCACTCAGCTTGCCAAGGATAAGACGGGCGTGCGCCTCGACGGTATAAGTGCGGTAAATCCCGTAAACGGCGAGGAGATACCGATATTCATCTCCGACTACGTCATGATGGGCTACGGCACGGGCGCGATAATGGCTGTTCCCGCGCACGACCAGAGAGACTGGGAGTTTGCGCATAAATTCGGCATTCCCGTCACCGAGGTAATACGCGGCGGAGATATCGAAAAGGAAGCGTATACCGGCGACGGCGAGATGGTAAACTCGGGCTTCTTAAACGGACTTAAAAAGAAGAGCGAGTCCATAGAGCGTATGCTTGAGTACCTCACCGAAAAGGGCATAGGCGAAAAGGGCGTGCAGTTCAAGATGAAGGACTGGGCGTTCAACCGTCAGAGATATTGGGGCGAGCCGATACCGATAGTACACTGTAAGGACTGCGGCATGGTAGGAGTTCCCTACGAAGAGCTGCCGCTGAGACTTCCCAGGGTCGAGAACTTTGAGCCGGGCGAGGGTGGTGAGTCGCCGCTTGCAAAGATTGACAGCTTTGTCAACTGCACATGCCCGAAGTGCGGCAAGCCCGCAAAGCGTGAGACGGACACCATGCCTCAGTGGGCAGGTTCGTCGTGGTACTTCCTGCGCTACATAGACCCGAAGAACGATACCTGCTTTGCGGATAAGGAAAAGATGAAATACTGGCTGCCGGTCGATTGGTACAACGGCGGCATGGAGCATGTCACCAGACACCTTATCTACTCGAGATTTTGGCATAAATTCCTCTACGACATAGGTGAAGTGCCTACCTCGGAGCCTTATGCAAAGCGCAGCGCGCAGGGCATGATTCTCGGTGCGAACGGCGTCAAAATGTCAAAGTCGCTCGGCAACGTCGTCGATCCGATAGACGTCGTTAACGAATTCGGAGCGGACACTCTGCGCACCTACATCCTCTTTATGGGCGATTACGGCTCTGCCGCACCGTGGTCCGAGTCAAGCGTGCGCGGATGCAAGAGATTTTTAGACAGAGTAGCCGACCTTATTGATATCGCCGAGGGAGAGGGAGTCACTCCCGAGCTTGAAGTACCCTTTAACAAGACGGTAAAGAAGGTCAGCCTCGACATAGAGGAAATGAAGTTCAACACCGCGATAGCCGCGATGATGGGACTGCTCAACACCGTATGCGAGCACGGAAAGCTCACAAAGACGGAACTTGGAATTTTCCTCGGTATACTCAATCCCTTTGCCCCGCATCTGACAGAGGAGCTGTGGGAGAGACTGGGACACACTACCCTGCTCGCGCTTGAGCCGTGGCCAGAGTACGATGAGTCAAAAACTGTCGATGATACGGTTGAGATAGCCGTTCAGGTCTGCGGCAAGCTCAGAGCAACCGTAAAAGTGCCCGCGGGCGCAGATAAGGATGTCATGCTCGACGCAGCCAATGCAAACGAAAAAATAGCGGGAATGATAACGGGAAAGGACATCGTAAAGGAGATAGTCGTCCCCGGCAAGCTCGTAAACATAGTCGTAAAATAAAACAAGTTTCGATAAATTCCCGTAAAGCTCTTGACAAGACGGCATTATCCATGTATAATATTCAAGAGAATTCGGTTAATTCTCCTGCAAAGCGAGGGGAGGGATATAGAAAATGGCAGAAGTAAGAGTTAAGGAAAACGAGACGCTTGACAGCGCTCTCCGCAGATTTAAGAGACAATGTGCTCGCAGCGGAGTTCTCTCCGAGCTCAAAAAAAGAGAGCATTATGAGAAGCCCAGCGTCAAGAAAAAGAAAAAATCCGAAGCAGCAAGAAAGCGTAAGTACAAGTAATCGTAAATAACGGTTGCATTTGCGCATTGTATCGGTAAATGCCCGGGTCGTCCGCACGGACAGCCCGGGTTTTTTCGCGCCTCTTTAACTGCTTTTTTTGGGGACCTTTCTAAAGACTTCGGCAGCGTTTCGTAAAAAGCTGCGCAAAAGCTATAGCAGACGCCGAATTTCTCTGCAGATGAAAAGCGTTGCAACTTCCCCGTTTTGAAGTCTTTGCCGATATTTTTAAAAAAGCTCGCAGAAGAGCAAAAAAAGCGGCGGCATGACTGCCGCCGATAAATGTAAAATTACCTTACTATCGCGTGAGTGCAGAGGAACTGCGCCCAGTATACATAATATGAAGAGTACATATGTGCGCTGTCAAAGGCGTAGTCGGCACGCAGTGCGCCGTTCTCGTCGTCAAATACGGGATTTACGTCGATGTAAAAGACCTGAACGCCGTCCGCATAACCCGAGAGCGAACAGTTAAGCTCGTTCAGACGAACATTGTTGCACGACGGGTCCGTATCCGAGCGGTACTGCGTGACATGCAAATTTGCGCAAACGTAGATTATCGCGCCCGGCTGATTTTCCCTTATCATGCCGAGAATCTGACCGTATCTCTCGGTCGTGCGAGATATGTCGTAGCCGCACTCATTGACGCCGAGCATGAGATAAATCTTACCGTACTTCTTTGCCGTAAGCAGCTCACGGAGATTTAAATTATCTCCCGCGCCCGCGATATCGTTGCGCGCAAGCTCAAGGTTATACACGCTCAAACCCGTGCCCGTGAAGAACTGTGCGCCCGAGCTCGCTATCCCGCTGTACAGCCTTATGCCGTCCGTGCGTGAGTCGCCGATAAAGAGTGCATCCGAGAAATATGACATATCGACCGTGGAAAATTCCCCTGCCGATGAGGGAACGTTCGGCTCAGGCGGCGGAGTCCCCGGCTCTGTTGCGGACGGCTCGGTCTCGGTCGGTTCGGTTGTCGGAGGCTCTGTCGTGGGAGGCTCCGTGGCAGCCGTCGTAGGCTCGGTCGTAGGCTCAGCGGTCGGGGATGTATCCGACGATGATGTCACCCGACTGTCCGTCATACCGCTCTCGCCGCCCGGCTC
>CAKSEI010000169.1 GCA_934446285.1 uncultured Eubacteriales bacterium
GCCAGCCGCTTCCGCAAGGACGGCAACACCCTCGTCATCGACGGCGGCGACATCCTGCAGGGCTCGCCGCTGGGGGCCTTCTGCCACGATACCGTCGGCAGCGCCGCGCGCTTTGCCGACATGATGAACCGCTGCGGCTATGATTATATAACGCTCGGCAACCACGACTTCAACTATGGGATGCCGTACCTTGACAGCTATCTCGATGCGCTGCAGGCCTGCTGCGTGTGTGAAAACGTGCGCCGGGACGGGGCGGGGGTGCGCTTTCCCGCGCGCATCCACACACTGGAAAACGGACTGCAGATCGGCATCGTCGGCATCGTGACCGACTATGTGAACATCTGGGAAAAGCCGGAGCATCTTGCCGGCATTGCGATCACCGACCCCGTCCCCGCCGCGGCCGCCGCACTGGAAAAGCTGCGGGGGCAGGTCGACCTGACGGTGTGCGTCTACCACGGCGGCTTTGAGCGCGACCTTGCCACGGGGCGCGTACTCTCCACGACTCACGAGAACGTCGCCTACCGCATCTGCCGGGAGTTGGATTTCGATATTCTGTTGACCGGGCACCAGCATATGTCCGTCCCCGGGCAGACGGTGAGCGGCACGTTCGTCGTGCAGCCGTCCGACAAGGGACAGGAGTTTCTGCGCGTGGAGGCTGTCGTGTCCGGCGGCGAAAAGCGCTTTTCCAGCGAAACGGTCCGCGCGCACGGCGAGTGCCGGGCAGACTGGCTCGCGGAGTTTGCCGATCTGGAGCGCGGCGCGCAGGAATGGCTCGATCAGGTGGTGGGCCACCTGAAAACGCCGATGACGCCGGATACGCCGCTGCGCATGGCGGCAGAGGGCACCGCGCTCGCGGACCTCTTCAACACGGTGCAGCTTGCCGCCAGCGGCGCGCAGCTTTCGGTCACGAGCCTTGCCAACGACGCGGCGGGCCTCCCGCAGACCGTGCGCCGCAGGGATATTCTCAACGCCTATCCCTACACGAATACGCTGACGGTGCTTGAGATCACCGGCGCGGTCCTGCGCAGGGCGATGGAGCGCAGCGCGGAATACTTCACCCGAAGCCCGGACGGCACGCTGCGCGTGTCGGACTGCTTCCTGAAGCCCAAGGTCGAGCATTACAATTACGACTACTACGCCGGCGTGAGCTATGCCTACGATATCACAAAGCCGGTCGGCAAGCGCGTGGCCGAGCTGACGGTCAACGGAGCGCCCGTGAAGGATACGGACGTATTTACCGCATGTCTGAGCAGCTACCGCGCCAGCGGCACGGGCGGGTACGACTGCTACGTCGGCTGCCCGGTCGTGCGCGAGATCGGCACGGAGATGTCCGATCTGCTGCTGGACTACTTCCGGCAGTACGGCGGGGATATCCCGCTGACGCGCGGTAGCTTCCGGGTATTCTGACCGGCAGACAACAAAAAATAAGAGGGAGGACGAAGCTGTCCTCCCCCTTATTACTGATTTAGGAGCTTTTTCCCGGCAACTCCAATGCCAGCGAGAATTTCCACAATAGAGAGCCCCATCAAAATGCCGGAGACAAAATCCTGCACATCAGTACCTCCGACTGTCCCTGACATGGCGCTGCTGGCAATACCGAGGACGACAAGGACAAGGCCGTAAAGAATGCCCTTCTGCCGCTCCAGTTCCTGCGTGCGGCGCAGCAGGTCGAGGATCTGTGCATCGTCGTAGACGCGCACGCTGCTGTCCGCCGCATCCTCGCCGTCCATCAGCTCCGGGAGCGTCACATGAATCGCCTCGCAGAGCTTTTGAATGATGCTGTAGTCTGGCATACACTTTCCATTCTCCCACTTGGAGATGGTCTTGTTGGACACGCTGAGCTGCTCTGCCAGTTGCTCCTGCGTCAGATTCTGTTCCTTGCGCTTGCGCGCGATGTAGCTGCCGATGGCTGTCTGGTTCATTTGAAATGCCTCCTGTATTGAAGATGCTTTGAGCATAGAGCAAGTCTGAGGGAAAAAACATCCCCTGACGGTAGAATATAGGGGAAAAATAGAGAAATCATGCCGATTTTCTATTTTAGCCGAAAATGCTCTACGATCCACGATTCAGTTTTTGGTGCTGTATTTCCGGCGCAAAGCCGCAAATTCGGTTGCGCACTCTTTTGCGTTATGGTATGATGAACGCACAGGTCTGTCACTTAAAGCACGATATGGAGGAGCACAATGGGTGAACTGATACTTATGCTGCTTTTGACCTGCGCGGTTTGCGGTGGCATTCCTGCGTTGGCGTTTGCATACATAAACGGCAAAATAAAGTTTTCCAATCACGGAAAGACTCCCTCTGAAAAGCAGAAAAGAACTGTCTTTCGCTGGCTGGCGTTCCTGTTAGGCTCATTTATGGGGTGTTTCCTGTTTCCGACATATAATTTCACAAAGACTTATCCGAATGACTCTCATTGGTACAGCGTTTACTTATCCGTTATGTGGTGCCTCATCATGGGTGCGTTCTTATCGCAGGCGTTCCCGTACAAAAAGGGCTGCCTATTAAAAACGACGCCTATGCTCATGGCATTCAATTCTTTATATATTTTGGCGGGGATGGGCTGCCGCTATCTTCTGGAGTTTGGCGAGGTTTCAAACACATACAACTTTACAGTGCCTAACATGATCGTTCATGTACTGCTGATCAATATTCTCTGTTTAGCGTGCTGGCACCTTGCCGCCAAAATGCCCCGAAAGAAATCCGATAACATTTTCCCGTAATTGCGGCGCAATACTTCAGGGACTTCTGGTCTGCACAATTGCAAAATCATCTTTGACACAGAATAGGATCGGAGCAGGAAAGGCTGAACGGAAACAACAGAAGATCCGCCGAGTAAGCAGCGGCAAAAAGGATAAATCGGGACCGAGACGGTTCCGATTTTGCTTTGAGGCCCCCTGTGCCCTTGACACTTATCGCGTGATGGGTACGACAACTACCGTTAACGCAGCGCCTTTGTGGGGCAGGCCTTTGTGCACTCGTAGCAGAGGATGCCCAGTTTTTCCTTGCGCGGCTTCTGCGGCTGCTGATAGGGCAGAAAATCCAGCACCATCGCCGTCCAGCAGGCGTAGCCACACCAGCCGCGCCCGAACAGCAGCGGGTCCAATATTTTCGCCACCGCGTAGTGGATGGTCGCCGCCTCAAAAACGCCGAGAAACAGGTAGTACCAGAAGCCCTCGATTTGCATATTCTCACGAGAGATCACGCCGAGATATGGCAGTAAGACGGTCAAAGTCCTGCTGAAAAATAATCAAGTCTTAGAGGAGTGTGATAATGTATGACGCAGACACGCCCTGAACCGAAGGTCATTATCATCCCTGCAAAGGAGGAATCGCCGCAGGATCAGGAAAAGAAGAAAAGTCTCCGGGTATGAAAAGAACTCCGACGGAGAGATGGTGGTCAACGCAGAGCAGGCAGAGACTGTCCGAAAGATTTACGAGCTGTACCTATC
>CAKSEI010000170.1 GCA_934446285.1 uncultured Eubacteriales bacterium
ATAACGACAGCTTCAGGGCGAACGCCTACGCGAACTGCTTAGGTCCCATCATAGGGAATATAGGGAATGTGCTCTACGTGCTGCTCGCGATGACGGGCGGGCTTTTCATCGTCATGGGCACGCCGAATTTCAGTCTGTCCGGTATGGCTATGGGAATAAGCATAGTCGTTCCTTTTCTCAATATGGCAAAGCAGTTTGCGGGAAACGTCAATCAGGCGTCTCAGCAGATTAACTCAATTGTAATGGGTATGGCGGGCGCAGAGAGAATTTTTGAACTTATGGATGAAAAACCCGAGAGCGACGAGGGCTATGTTACCCTTGTTAACTGCACGGATAACGATGGAGTGATAACCGAGACGGAGGAACGTACGGGCAAGTGGGCATGGAAGCATCCTCACGGCGACGGCAGCGTGACATATACACCTCTGCGAGGAGACGTCGTGCTCAGCGATGTCGATTTCGCCTACGAAGAGGGGAAAAAAGTTCTGCACGGCGTTTCCGTGTATGCAAGACCGGGGCAGAAGGTTGCCTTCGTCGGTGCTACGGGTGCGGGAAAGACGACCATAACCAACCTTATAAACCGTTTCTACGATATAGAGGACGGCAAAATACGCTACGACGGAATAAATATCAATAAGATAAAGAAAAGCGATCTGCGACGCTCTCTCGGCATAGTTCTTCAGGAGACAAATCTCTTCACGGGTACGGTCTGCGAGAATATAAGGTACGGCAAGCTTGACGCGACGGATGAAGAGTGTATCGCTGCGGCAAAGCTCGCGGGCGCCCACGACTTTATCAGTCGACTGCCCGACGGGTATAATACCGTGCTGCACTCCAACGGCTCTAACCTATCGCAGGGTCAGAGACAGCTTATCTCGATTGCGCGCGCAGCTATCGCAGACCCGCCCGTTATGATTCTCGACGAAGCGACCTCGTCTATAGATACTCACACCGAAGCGATAGTGCAGAGAGGAATGGACAAGCTTATGGAGGGACGGACGGTATTCGTGATCGCTCACAGGCTCTCTACGGTCAGAAACTCGGACGTTATCATTGTCCTTGACCACGGCAGGATAAAGGAGAGAGGCTCGCACGATGAGCTTATCGCGAAAAAGGGGATGTACTATCAGCTCTATACCGGCGCTTTTGAGCTTGAATAGAGTCTCTTTATTTACGAAAGATACTTTCTATTGACAAATACGGGTATTTTGATTATAATTAATAGACTTATTCTGCGCAGAGCGCATATAGGCATTTGCCTTTCAAGGGAGGAAAACCGTTGAAATATAAGGATAAAAGAACGCTGACCAAAATCGAGGATTTCCGTCAGCTGTTACTCAGTACTGCAGAGAGGTTCGGAGATAAGGCACTTTACGCCTCCCCCGACCCGAAGCATGATTTCAGATATTCGTATAACGACCTAAAGAATAATTCGCTGTGGCTCGCTGCGGCGTTTCTGCACAGATATCCGAACGGCGCGAGAGTGGCGGTCATAGGCGAGGCGAACCCCGCATATATGACGACATTCTACGCCGTGACTATAGCTGGCGGAGTTATCATACCGATAGACAAGGAGCTTAGCCCCGATGCGATAGCGGGCTTTCTCGACCGTGCACGCGCGGACGGCATCGTATACATGCCGAGCATGAACGGGACGGTAGAGCCGCTGTGCGGAACTCTTAAGCATACGGAGCTTTTCGTTCCGGTTGAGGCGGGAGAGGGTTCGCCGCAGGATGCGGTGCTTTATTCCGCGCTTGTGAGCGAGGGAAAGGAGCTTTTTGAGAGCGGAGAAAAAGAAGTACTGACGCGCAGGCTCGATATGCAGTCTATGTGTACGCTGCTCTTCACCTCTGGCACGACCGGGACGAGCAAGGGAGTCATGCTTTCTATGAATAATATCGTATCGTGCGCAAATTCTTGCTGTGAGTCGGTTATATACGACGAGAATAATATCTTTCTCTCCGTGCTGCCGATGAACCACGTCTACGAGCTTGTCACGGAGAATATCGCTCTCGTAAACCTCGGAGCGACGACTTATCTCAATAACAGCTTAAAGTACGTCTCACGAAATATTAAGAAAGTCGCTCCCGATTCGCTTATACTTGTTCCGCTCTTCCTTGAGACTATGCACAAGTCGATATTCAGGAGCATAGAGAAGCGCGGAATGACAGCAAAGGTGAATGCGGCGAGAAAGCTCTCTCGCGCCCTGCTTAAGTGCGGTATCGATATAAGGCGAAAGCTTTTTGCCGAGATTATAAACGAGCTGGGAGGAAATCTCCGCTATATCATATGCGGAGGAGCTGCGCTCAGAGCGGATATCGTAAGGGATTTTGAGGACTTCGGTATTATGATATGCGAGGGCTACGGTATCACCGAGTGTGCGCCGCTGCTCGCGGTCAATCGTCCTTTTGAATGCGTTCCCGGCTCTGCCGGCAGGGCTGTGAGCTGCTGCGAGGTTCGCATAGACGAGCCGGACGGAGACGGTATCGGGGAGATAGTGGCAAAGGGCGAGAACGTAATGCTCGGATACTATGAGGACTCAGAGGCGACGGCGAAGGTCTTTACCGACGACGGTTGGTTTAAGACCGGCGATATCGGATACATAGACACGGACGGTAATATATTCATTACGGGACGCAAGAAAAATCTCATCATACTTTCAAACGGGAAGAATATCTATCCCGAGGAGATAGAGGAGCATCTTCTTACGAGCGATTATATCTGCGAGTGCGTCGTGATAGAGCGCTCGGGCGAGATAACGGCTCTCATATATCCCGATAAGGAAAAGACGGACGGCATGAGCGACGATGATATATATAAGCTGATAAAGGAAGAGGTCGACAGGGTGAGCCGCGACCTTCCCGTTTTCAAGCAGGTACACAGCATAGAGATACGCAAAACCGAATTTGAAAAAACAACTACAAAGAAGATAAAGAGATACATTCTCAAGTGAGGGCATAAAAATGGAAGAAAAGGTTATCGCAATAGTTGCCGACGCATCCGACAAGTCTCCGGAGGAGGTCACTCTCTCTTCTGAGTTTGCAAAGGACCTCGGCATAAATTCGGTGGAGTTTGCCGATGTTGCTTTTTCGTGCGAGGAGGAATTTGATATAGAGGTGGACGATAAGATTTTCCGCAAGATAATAACAGTCGGAGATCTCTGCGACTATATCAAAACAAAGCTCGGATGAAGAACGGGATAATTTTTCTCGTCGTATTTGCCCTTGTCGTGATTATCGGCTACTTCTGCGTGAGGGTAGTGAAGAATATACAGTCGCAGAAGATAATCGACGAGCTGTACGCGCGCCCCGCGAGGGGCAGGGGATTTATCCTCAGGGTGCTGCGTGCTGCCT
>CAKSEI010000171.1 GCA_934446285.1 uncultured Eubacteriales bacterium
CGCCTTCCATTGCTCTGTCCATTGCCTCGGTATGATATGCATAATCGTGCTTAGGACCCGTCGGATGGAGCTTTAGATAGCTTTCCTTATGATAAGTCTCCTGAAAGAGAATGTATGTGCCGATGCCTGCGTCCTTAAGCTTTCTGTAATTCTCGACGGTTGTCGCCGCTATATTGACGTTGACCCTGCGAATCGCGCCGTTCTTATGCTTTATGTCGTATATCGTATTTATACATTCGAGAATGTACTCTATCGGGTTGTTTACGGGGTCTTCACCCGCCTCTATAGCGAGGCGCTTGTGACCCATGTCCTGCAGAGCCGTTACCTCGTCTCGCAGCTCGTCCTGCGTGAGCTTTTTTCTCGGGATGTGTTTATTTTTCATATGGTAGGGACAGTATACACATCCGTTTACGCAATAGTTAGAAAGGTAGAGCGGTGCGAAAATAACAATTCTGTTGCCGTAGAAAGCGAGCTTTATCTCGCGCGCAATCTCAAAGATTTTCTTTTCAACCTCGGGGTCGTCGCAGGCGAGCAGGACGGACGCCTCCCTATGAGAAAGTCCGGAACATACATATCCCGTCGCGGTCTTTTTCGGCTTTGCCTTTTCGAGAATTTCATTTATGAGGGCGGTATCGTTCTTATGCTCGTCCGCATAGCGCAAAGTTTCGTTTATCTCCGCGTCGTTTATAAATTCCTCTGCCAAGAGAGATTTCGGGTCATATTTTATCATTTTTATTTCCTTTCATTTTGCCGGGTCGCCTCTGTCGGTCACTATTCGGTAGCCTGCGGCGGCGATACGTTTCTTAAGATTTTCGAGTCCCTCGGCAGCCTCCGCACCGTCCGAGAGTTTGCCGTTATATAATGAATATTTCTTCCTCGTCGCGGCGGGGGACAGATTGGGCATAACGACGTTCGCTCCGCTGCGCAGCCCCTGCTCGCGCCCGTCGGGGGAGAGCGAGCCGAGCGCGGTCGTCGCGGGCAGGAGGATATTCGGCTTTATCAGCCGTATTATCGATAAAAGCTTACATGTAAGCTCCACGCTGCCGGCGGGAAAATGAGCGAACGGCGTGTCCTTATGCGGGATAAAAGGTCCTATACCGCACATATCGGGAGAAAAGCTCTCGATGAATTTCAAGTCGAGAGTAAGAGAGTCGATGCTCTGATAGGGAGAGCCGACCATAAAGCCGCATCCGACTTGAAAGCCGATTGATTTCAATTTCATGAGACATTCCATGCGCCGCTCAAAGCTCAGGGCGGGAGGGTGGAGCTTTTTGTAGTGCTCCTTATCGGCTGTCTCGTGGCGGAGAAGATACCTGTCCGCGCCCGCTCTGTACATGCGCTCATAATCGCGTGCGTCATATTCTCCGAGCGAGAGGGTAACTGCACAGTCGGGGTAAGCCTCCTTTATGCTCCTTACCGTATCGCATATCTCGTCGACGGTAAGCGAGCCTTCGCCGCTCTGCATCACAAAGGTTCTGAAGCCTAAGGCGTAGCCCGCTTTGCAGCAGGGGAGAATGTCGCCGCGCGTGAGTCTGAAGCGCTCACACTTTCCGTTAGACGCTCTGATACCGCAGTAATAGCAGTCGTTGCGGCAGATATTTCCCGTCTCGATAAGTCCGCGGATAAATACCATATCGCCATACAGGTGTTTGCGCACTGCGTCCGCCCTCTGCCTCAGATATTCGTTTACTCCCGCGTCATTCGAGAGTATCAGAGCTTTGTATTCATCCTTATCAAGGCAGTGCTCGCTCTCGAGGCGGTCGATAAGCGAAATCGTACTCTCCATCAGGAAACTGCCGAATAGGCGGTCTTTACGCTTATTCCGTCTATCTTTCCTATCTTGCCTGCAAGGGCAGATATGACGTCCTGCGGAGCGTCGACGGCGACGGAAACTATATGTATATTCTTTTGCCTGTACGGGATACCCATCCTGCCTATTATGTATTCACCGTATTCGTGCAGCACCGCGTTCAGTTTCTCGGTACTGTCTGTGTCGGTGACTATTATACCTATTATAGCAACTCTTGTCTCCATATTTCCTCCGTGAAAAAAACGCCGCTGTGCGAACACAACGGCGCTTACTTTTTATATTTTCGTAAAGTCAGCGCACCTTTCAGTCAGAACAAAAATCTTTGTGTCGGGAGCATATTAATTATATACTGCCGATTGAATTTTGTCAAGAGGCGCGGGTCTTTATTGCGCGAGCAAAACTCTGTCGTTTGCGAATGTCTCACCCGATATCTCGTTGAATTTCTTTAAGAGCGTCTCGACCGTGAGCTGTTTTTTTTCTTCTCCCGAGATATCCATGATTATCTTACCGCTGTTCATCATGATGAGCCTGTTGCCGTGGGTTATCGCGTCCCTCATATTGTGCGTGACCATCATGGCACAGAGGTTGTTCTCGGTTATTATGTCATTTGTGAGAGCAAGAACCTTTGCCGCGGTCTTTGGGTCAAGTGCTGCGGTGTGCTCGTCGAGCAGCAGTACCTTCGGATGGCGCATTGCCGCCATGAGCAGTGTTACCGCCTGACGCTGACCGCCCGAGAGAACGCCTATCTTTGACGTTATTCTGTTCTCAAGCCCGAGATTAAGATCTGACAGACGCTCGCGGAAATATTCTCTCTCCGACTTCTTTATACCCCACCTGAGGCTGCGCCTCTTGCCGCGTCTGTATGCGAGGGCGAGGTTCTCATCTATATTCATGTCGGCAGCAGTGCCGAGCATGGGGTCCTGAAAGACTCTGCCGAGGTACTTTGCTCTCTTATGCTCGGGCATGGAGGTTATATCCGTGCCGTCGAGGATTATGCTGCCGCAGTCGGGCTTCCATACGCCCGATATCGCGTTGAGAACCGTGCTCTTTCCCGCGCCGTTTCCGCCGATTATCGTGACGAAATCCCCGTCGTTCAGGGTGAAGCTGAGGTCGTCGAGAGCGACCTTTTCATTTGTCGTGCCGGCGTTGAAAACCTTTGTTATATTTCTTAATTCGAGCATTACTTATTTCCTCCCGCGCTTATTTTCTTCGGGAAATATGTCTGCTTGATATAGGGGATGGCGAGGAATATCGCGACGACTACAGCCGAGAGCATCTTGAGCATATCGGGGTCAATGCCGAGGAGTATGACCGTTTGATATACTATGTAGTATACGATGCCGCCGAGGGCAACCTGAGTGAGCTTGAGTGCGAAATTGCCGCGCAGCAGTCTGCCGAAGAGTGCCTCTCCTATGATGACCGCCGCGAGACCTATGACGATAGCGCCTCTGCCCATGCTGACGTCGGCAAAGCCCTGATACTGGGTGAGCAGAGCGCCCGCGAGAGCGACAATGCCGTTCGAGAGCACGAGTCCCGTGACTC
>CAKSEI010000172.1 GCA_934446285.1 uncultured Eubacteriales bacterium
CTTATACGCGGCGTTAAAATAATTTCTTTATACCGGAGAGAGCAAATGAAAGCAGAAGAACTCAAGCGTAAAATAGCGTCGGGCGCATTCGACGGGGTATTCGCCACACTTTACGGAGAGGGCAAGGTTCTTGCCCAGAGGGAGCGATATACGGAGTGCATTGATGAATTTACACAGATATACGACGGTGACAGGGATCTGCGCGTCTTTTCCGTATCGGGCAGAAGCGAGATTTCGGGGAATCACACCGACCACAATCACGGTAAGGTCCTTGCCGCATCCATCGACCTTGACATAATAGCCGTTGTCGCGAAAAGCGAGAGCGACGTGGTACGCGTAAAGAGCAGTGGGTACACGATGGATACCGTGCGTCTCTCCTGCCTTGACCCGCAGAAGTATTATAAGAGCGCGTCGATGATAGCGGGCGTGTGCGACGGTCTGCGCAGCGCGGGCTATATCGCGGGCGGCTTTGATGCATACACGACGTCGAATGTTTTCAAGGCATCGGGGCTTTCCTCCTCCGCCGCTTTTGAAGATATGATAGGTACGATAGAGAACCACCTCTACAACGACGGACGCATAGACAACGTAGAGATTGCGAAAATAGGACAGTACGCCGAGAATAAATTCTACGGCAAGCCGTGCGGACTGCTCGACCAGGTAGCGTGCATTTACGGCGGCTTTGTATATATCGATTTTAAGAATCCGAGCGAGCCTGAGGTTGAGCAGATAAATTTCGATCCCGAAAAGTACGGCTATGACCTGTGCATAGTAAATACGGGCGGAAACCACGCAGACCTCACCGATGACTACGCGGCTATTCCCGAGGAGATGAAAGCGGTAGCATCTTTCTTCGGCAAGGATGTCCTTCGCACGGTGAGCGCGGACAGCATTATAGAGAACAGCGCCGCACTGCGTGAAAAGCTCGGAGACAGAGCGCTGCTGCGCGCACTGCATTATATAAACGAAAACGGGCGTGTCGAGCGTCAGCGCGAGGCGCTCAGGAGCGGAGATATCAATGCATTTCTCGAGGGAGTTACCGCGAGCGGAAACTCTTCTTTCAAGTATTTGCAGAATGTCTACCCCGCGTCAAATCCCTCGGAGCAGGGACTTTCCCTTGCGCTTGCCATAGCCGAGCAGGTTCTCTGCGGCAGAGGTGCGTCGAGGGTTCACGGCGGAGGATTTGCGGGAACGGTTCAGGTTTTCTGCCCGAAGGATTGTACCGATAGCTTAAAAAAGGCTATGGAGGCTGCATTCGGAAAGGGCGCATGCGTCGTTCTTAAGATACGACCCTACGGCGGACTTGCCGTTGATGAGGCTGCGGGACTGTGAGCAAATATAAGGTAAAAGGGAAAAAACGCCGCCGTCCCACGGCGCGTGAGTTCTTTGCCGCAGGCGGCAGACCGTCCGACAAAAAGCAGCGGAGGACGGCTCTGCTGCTTGTTTTGTGGTGCGTGCTTTTCGCGGGAGCTTACTTTACCGCGCTGAGGCTGCAGCATACGGCTTTTTATGTCGCGTCCGAGGTCATTGTCGGCTCTATGTATGTTCTCCTGCCGCTGCTTATTATAGTATTTATCATAGTGGGCGGCGGTATTTCACGCGATATCCCGACCCCGGAGCAGCTTGCCCCGTCCTATACGCACGAGGAAAAAAACGAGATTATCGATAAGATAAAAAAGAGGCGCCGCGC
Organism: uncultured Eubacteriales bacterium; assembly: GCA_934446285.1. Taxonomy (GTDB): domain Bacteria; phylum Bacillota; class Clostridia; order Oscillospirales; family CAG-272; genus CAKSEI01. The sequence goes on from CAKSEI010000172.1 coordinate 1,691, forward strand.
CGCGCGTTCGATCGCGTATCCGATTCTTCCCCTTTGCCTTATCGTTGGCTTTGACATTATATCGGTTATGGTGAGCAAATGAGCGGGATAAACGTAACCCCCCTTTTCTCGGGCAGCAGTGGAAACTGCACGTACATATCGGGCGGCGGCACGGGAATACTCATCGACGCCGGTGTCAGCGCCGCGCGTATATGCGCCGCACTCAGGTCGATAAACGCCCCCGCACCCGAGGCGATATTTATTACCCACGAGCACAGTGACCATATAAAGGGGCTTGATGTACTGACAAGAAAAATCCCGTTGCGCGTATATATGCCGAGAGCGTCATATGAGAAATCGAGCCTTAAGCACACGCCGCTCTTTATGGACGAGTGCGGCAAGGTAACGGTGGGTGCGCTCACCGTCCGATCATTTCCGCTCTCTCACGATACCGCCTGCTGCGTAGGATATACAGTAGAGGCGTGCGGCGAGAGGGTCGGTATAATGACCGATACCGGATACGTGACCGATGAGGCTGTCGCGTCCCTTTCGGGCTGCACCACCGTTGTGATAGAGAGCAATCACGACGAGAGGATGCTGCGTCTCGGACCTTATCCGCGTGTGCTGAAGGAGCGTATTTCTTCGGATACGGGGCACCTTTCAAATTCCGACTGCGCCGCGTTCTGTGCTTTCCTCGCGTCAAAGGGAACAAAAAAATTTATACTCGCGCACTTAAGCCGGGAGAACAACGACTGCGACATTGCCCTTGAATGTACGCGCTCGGTGCTGCCCGAAGGGACTGAGTGCGTCTGTGCGCCGGAGGCTGTGATATGACGGTAGATATAATATCGGTCGGCAATCTCAAGGAAAAGTATCTGCGCGATGCCGTCTCGGAATATGAAAAAAGGCTCGGCGCATACTGCATTCTGAGAAATCTCACATTCAGGCGAGATGAGGACATTCCCGCTCTGCTTGCACCCCGCGCGTATAAGACGGCGCTCTGCATAGAGGGAAAAATGCTCTCGAGCGAGCAGCTTGCAGCAAAGCTTGAGGGATGCGCCGTCAGAGGCTTTTCGCACCTGCAGTTTATTATCGGAGCATCCGAAGGCATCCCGGAGAACGTAAAGAAAATGTGCGATGAGCGCATATCCTTTTCGCCGATGACCTTTCCGCATCAGCTCATGCGCGTGCTGCTGCTCGAGCAGCTCTACCGCGCGTTCAACATAAACGCAGGCGGAAAATATCATAAGTAGCGCAGGGGATAGGCTCGCTTTCGCTTATCGGTTATTAAAAATTTTTGCCGAGCTTTTTCGGAAAAGCTCGCGTGCGGCTTTTTAAATAAATAAAACCTTTTGCCTGTTAAAACTCCCGCGGGAGTTTTTTCTTTTCGGTATAATGTGTGCAGGCTTTGTTCAAAATAAAAGCAAACGAACAAAAGGATGGTAAACAACCTATGAAAAGCGAAGCAAGAGGCAGTCTTACCGCTGCGATTTTATATATAGTTCTTGCGGTGATGACTGTAAGCGTTGTAAGCGTAGCTGTGATATCGGTCGCCAACCGCGCAAAAAAGAAGCTGCCGGAAGCACCGAGCGACACGCCGAGCGCGCAGACCGAGCCTACGGAAAAGGTGACAGAGCCTTCCACCGCGCCCTCGGCAGAGCCGAGC
>CAKSEI010000173.1 GCA_934446285.1 uncultured Eubacteriales bacterium
AGGCAGGCTTGCTGCCTGTCCTATGCAGCCTTGGCGCTCCAAGGCTTTGGAAGCAGTCTCTTCGTAAGCTCAGCGCTTGCTGAACTGCGGAGCGCGACGAGCTGCTTTGAGACCGTATTGGGCTGAAAAAATCCCAATTTCCATTGATATTCCTACATTTTTGAGGGTGTCGCAACTGGACTTAGCCCGTGCATTAACAGAAAACATCGTTAAAAACGGGTATTTTCAAGACATTGCGACAGGCCGTAATGCTGCGTTTATGACAGGGAGAAGTTCCTGGGGTTTATTATACTTGATTTTTGCATAAATGTCCATAGTTGTTTTGCTATTTTTATGCCCGGCGAGATATTGAACGGTTTTGGGGTCTACGCCCATATACAAAAGGTTTGTAATATAGGTGTGCCGGAGCTGGTGCGGGGTCACATGGAAGTCCAGACTATACACATGGTTTGGGAAGCCTTTCCGATGGCTTCCGAGAATGGGGTAGGTCATATAACGGATGTGTTCTCCGTTCACATACTTGTAGCTGATTTTTTCTCCTGCGGTGTGACTTTTGACATGGTACCAAACACCCACAAATTCCCCCTCAGAAAGGGGGCCGCCCTTACGATTTGAAATCACAAAGGCAGAATGGGAAGATTGCTTTGCTTCTCGCAGACACTCCACCAAACACTTTGGAATGGGAATATCCCTTCTGGATGCCGGAGTTTTCAATACGGTAGAAATCTCCGGCTCTGTCCGGCGGCTGCCTCGCCATGCACGCCGGACAGAAATGTATGGGGTCGGCACATCCAGAAACACACAGTCCCATTGCAAAGCAAGGCTTTCCTCACGCCGCAGGCCCGCATACAGGCCGAGCATGACGAACACATACGGAGGCAGTGCCTTGACTGTATCTACCAGAGTCTTTGTCTGCTCATCCGTTAGGGCATCCATCGATTTACTTGGTACACCGCCCTTGGCACTGATTTTAGCGGCAGGATTGTAGTCGATGACCTCACTGCGCTCCGCCGAGTAAAACACGCTTTTGATGAGCATATTGACGGTATCAAAGGTGTGCTTTGCTCTTTTGGACACAGGAACAAGTGCCAGCTTGATGTCATCGGCCGTCACATCGGAAAGATACATATCCCCAAGAGGATCGATGATGTACTTATACATTTGCGCCCTATAATTTCGTAAAGTATCCTGCGTTACAGTTGCCGAGCGCATCAGCAGCCACTTTTCACAGTAATCTTCTACGGTTGGGTTTTGCCTCCGAAAAAGGATGTCCTGTACCTGCTGCCGTGCGTCCTGCTCCTTCTTGTATAGCTCCTCACAGGTAGAAGCATAAAGGGGAACCCGTTTGCCGTCGGCGTCAGTGATCCTGGTACGGAAATAGGTGACACCGTTGATCTCGATTGTGCCGTATGACGGTATGTTTTGTTTTTTCTTTGCCATATTGCTCTTCCTTTCTTGGCGTTATGTATTTGCGGGGACATATCCGTTTTACCAGAAATCAGTGTTGGCCGCAAAGGTACAAACCGGCATGAAAACAGGGCGAGGAAATTTTTCCTCGCCCTTAGCACATTGGATTTATGAAGCTATTTACCGGTTTAAGAACTTCGGCTGATTTAATATTGAATATTAAATCAGCCGGAATAAGAGGCGTTCAATGCGGCTGACAAGACCGCCATTCATCATCTATAATGGATTTTATCGTCCTTCCTTGGCGCGGTGTGGCCGCCTCGATTTATGAAGCGTCCCATTCAGCGAAGGCGCTGGTCATAGCCTTTACCACATCGTCAGGTCGATTGTATTTTACCTTGGCGTAGATGTCCATGGTGATCCTGCTGTTTTCATGTCCGGCTAAATACTGCACCGTCTTGGGATCGACGGAGGCATGGATTAGGTTGGTGATATAGGTATGCCGCAGCAAATGCGGCGTCACCTCAAAGTCCAGACTATACACCACATGGCCGTTATTCCGTGCCTTTTCTCCCAGCTCCGGGTAAAGCATATACTTCACATATTTCCCGTCCACTTGCTTGCGGGCGATCCTCGGCTTTGCCGTCCGGGTCACAACATATTGCCAGAGCCGCTTAAACTGCGTGTAGCTGAGTGGATCGCCGTCCCGATTCGCTACAACAAAATCCGAGGTTGATTTTTTCCTGGCTTCTCTCAGACAAGCCGCCAGATGATCCGGCAGCGGAATATTTCTCTCTGCGGCAGCGGTTTTCAGCTCTGTTGATATGACGGGGCGGTTGTGTTCCGTGTGCCATGCTCTGCGCACGGTCAAATACGGTGCCTCGGTGTCCAAGTAAACTGAATCCCATTGCAGACCGAGAATTTCTTCTCGCCGTAAACCGGCGTATAGCCCCAGCATGATAAAAACATAGGGCGGCAATTCACGAACCGCATCCAATAGCCGCTGCACCTGCTCATCCGTCAGCGGCTGCTTCTCTCCCTGCGGGACACCGCCGCCTTGGGGCGACAAATACACTGTGGGATTTTTGCTGATGATCCGGCTTTCCTCTGCTGCACGGAAAATGCACTTATAGATCACGATGACCGACTTATACACTGATGCGGATTTTTTGGAAACCGGCACAAGGGCGAGCTGAATATCATCCAAGGTCACCTCCGCGATCTTCTTCTCTCCGAGGTACGGAATGATGTTTCGGCGTACTTTAGAGGTATAGTCTGTCAGCGTCGTTGTGCGCACATGGGCGGACTGCATCACCAGCCATTTTTCGCAATAGTCCGCCACCGTGGGAGATTTCCTGCGCTGCCGGTTATCGTCCATCTGCGACAGCGTGTCCAGCTCTTTGTCATAAAGCTCCTCGCGTGTTTTGGCATAGAGGGCGAGCGGGTTCCCCTCGCTATCCGTTATCGTCGTCCGATAGTAGGTGTGTCCTTTGATCTCGACCGTGCCGTACTTCGGGATCCTGCTTCTTTTTCCTGCCATTATCTCACCTCCATGAGTAATACGCATTTCTGCGTTGCTTCTGTTTTATCAGATGGACGGCAATTCTTCAAATGTGCGAATTATCCTTTCGCACATTTGGTAATGTTTATTTTCTCCGCAATACCGAGCATTGCAAGCTGATGACAACCAAGTTCGGAGAGGCGTAAAATACAGAAAGTGCGGTGTTCGCGTTATATTGTGAGAGATTTGCAAAAATAATTGTGTTAATTAGTGCGAAAATTAAAGGAATTTTCATTGATTTTTACACGAATATCTGCTATACTATGGTCAGTACCTTTAAGGAGGACTGCTTATGTATAGAAAGAT
>CAKSEI010000174.1 GCA_934446285.1 uncultured Eubacteriales bacterium
ATTAAAGGCTTTGCCTTTAAAATCCACGAGCCTTTAAAAAGGCTCGACCCAAATTATAAAAAAGGGTAAGTTAACCCCTTTCTTATTCAAAAGTTTTTGCCGAGCTTTTTTCGGGAAAGCACGCGTAGCTTTTCGAGAAAAGCTGCCACTTGATTTTTTATCATTTTAGTTGTATCATTGTATTGGAGGAAGAAATGAAAACAAGAGAAGAAGCGCTCGCACTGTGCATGTCCTTTGACGGGGTTTACTGCGACCGACCGTTTAAGGATGCGAATTGGCAGTTAGTGCGGCATAATGAAAACGGCAAGGCATTTGCCATGATTTTTGAGCGGAACGGTCTTATATGGATAAACTGCAAGGGCGCTCCCGAGATAAATGCGATTAGACGTGAGGTCTATCCCGCCGTAGTACCGGCTTATCACCTGAATAAAGTACACTGGATAAGTGTAATTCTCGACGGCAGCATAGATGAGACGGACGTAAAGGCAATTGTCTCGGACAGCTATCGGCTTACCGCGAAAAAACAATAAAATAAGGGCGAAAAGTTGAAAAAAAACTCAAAATCTGTTATACTGTAATGTATCTGAAAAAACGGAGATAGAAATGCAGGATAACGGAAGTCCGAATAACCGAGACAGACAAATTTCACAACGCACGGGCGCGGGTGTGCGCCGCAATTCTGGCGTGCGCACGGATGCCGACGCGCGTAAAAACAACCGCAACGACTGCAGCGGATATGCCGACCGTCCCGACCGCACCCGTTCCGTCCGCGGCGGGGCGGGCAGGGACGGCGGACATCCCGACGGGAAAAAAGCGCGGGGCGGAGTGAATTTGCAGAACAGCCGCAATCGGGGGAGCGCCGCGCGCTCTTACACTGCGGGAAAGCCCGCCTCGCGGGGCAATACGAGCAAATACTCCGAGTCGAGTGATATAAGCCGTCGGCAGAACCCGCAGAAATTGCCGAACGAAGGCGCGGGGCGCGCGGGACGTGCATATCCCGATAAAAACAGAGTATCCTCCCGTGCGCACGCGGATAACTCTTATGTGAGACACCCGGTAATGGGAGACGAAAACAGGCGCGCCGCGCACCGCGATAAGAAAAAGCGCAGTGTCCTATACCGACGCGCGGCGATTATTCTTCTTTTTATTTTCATAGCCGTATTTGTAACGGCGGCAGTCGTTCGCTCGGTCGGAACTCTCGGAGATGAAAATAATCCGTCTGCGGTCGCTGCGGGTGCGTCTATGCCCTCGGGCGCGGACGGTCAAACGGACACGGACGGCAGCGCGCCGACCGAAGAGAGGGTAACTCAAGCTCCGACGGAGGGGATAACCTCGACGGACGCTTCATCCTCGGGGGCGGGCACATATATAAGACAGCCTACGCAGAATGTCGCATATCCCGAGCGGACGGCAAATACCGTCTCGCTCGGCAGCAAGGTTGACTGCCCGTCCGCCGTGCTCGTCGATACGTCGACGTCCTCAATTATTGCCGAGCGCGACTCGGAGGCGCGCATGTATCCCGCCTCGCTTACAAAGGTTGTCACGCTCATAACCGCATATGACCTCATCGACAATCCGTATACCGAGACTTTTACCATGACCTATGAAATTCTCAATCCCCTTGCCTCGAGCGGCAACTCGCGCGCGGGCTTTGAGGTCGGGGAAACGAACAGTCTGCTTGATTATTTTTACGGACTGATTCTTCCATCCGGGGCGGACGCCGCCGACGGGATTGCCGTTTACTGCTGCGGGAGTGTTGATGCATTTGTCGACAAGATGAATGAAAAGGCGGCGCAGATAGGCATGAAGAATTCTCATTTCACAAATCCTATCGGCGTTCACGACGCAAATCACTATTCGACCGCACGCGACATGGCGCTCGCCCTTGACTACGCATACCGCGTCGACATTCTCGCGCAGATACTCTCAAAATACAGGTATACCACAGCCGCGACGGACATTCATCCCGAGGGGATATATATGGAGTCAAACCTGCAGCAACGCATGAAGGGCGATGAATCCGGCACGTGCGAGGTTCTCGGCGGCAAGACGGGGTACACGAGCGAAGCAAAGAATTGTGTCGCCTGCTATGCAAGGTCAAACACGGACGGTAAAAATTATGTTTTTGTTGCCCTCGGCGGGGCGAAAATGTATGACCCGATTTGGGATTGCATAAACACACTTAAGGAATACGCAAAATGACGCAAAAAAAGAAAAACGAATTTCTGCAAGGACTCCGCGACGGAATGCCCATCGGCGCGGGGTACTTTGCTGTTTCTTTCGCGCTCGGTATTTCCGCCGCGGGCGCGGGGATGTCTGCCTTTTCGGCAGCGCTCATGTCCTTTCTCAACGTGACGAGCGCGGGTGAGGCAGCCGCTATTACTCTCATAAAGACGGGCACGACCGTGGCGGAGCTTGTTCTGACGCAGCTGATAATCAATGCGCGGTACTTTCTCATGTCCTGCTCACTTTCTCAAAAGCTCGCGGGAGACGTGCCGCTTTATCACCGATTTGCCGTGGCATTCGGCGTGACCGATGAAATATTCGGCATATGCTCGACCGTGCACGGGAAGCTCGACCCCATGTATTCATACGGTGCTATGGCGTTAGCTCTGCCCGCATGGACGCTCGGCACGGCACTCGGCGTTGTATTCGGCTCGGCACTTCCTCAGGCGATAGTCTCGGCGCTCGGACTTGCCCTCTACGGCATGTTCGTCGCGATAATAATTCCGGGAGCGAAACGCAGCAGAGCGGTTGCGGTGCTTATCACGGTGAGCATGGCGCTCAGCGCCGCATTTGCGTATATTCCCGTGCTCTCGGGAGTTTCACAGGGATTTCGCATTATCATCATAACCGTACTCTGCTCCGCGGGAACTGCTGCGGCTGCACCGAGAACGGAGGATAACGGTGAATAAGCTTTTCTTTTACATAGCCGTGATGGCTGTCTCTACATATATTATCAGAGTCACGCCCTTTCTCATTTTCAGAAAAGAAATAAAAAATAAATACGTGCGCTCATTCTTATATTATGTGCCGTATGCAACCCTCTCCGCCATGACCTTTCCCGCCGTGCTTGATGCGACGGGGAATATATACGCGGGGGCAGTCGGGCTTTTGATATCCGTCGTGCTTGCCTTTTTTGAGAAGCCGATACCCGTCGTCGCTGCTTTCGCTTGCGCGGGGGCGTTTGTCACGCAGTATGTCTGCACCATCATGTGATGTGGTACGTATATATGCTGCGCTGTGCCGACGGCTCGCTCTATACGGGTATGAC
>CAKSEI010000175.1 GCA_934446285.1 uncultured Eubacteriales bacterium
CTATTATGTCGACCGTGCCGTCGAGCACTCCCTCGAGAAGTGCGAGTCTGTCATCCCTACTCCGCAGCGGCGGGTTCATTTTGAAGCGTCCGTCCTCTCTTAAATCGTTTTCGTCGAGGACGAGGTAATGGGGCGCGGTCTCGCAGGTGACGTTTATTCCGCTTTTCTTTGCGTCGCGTATAAGCTGTACGCTCTCTCTGCATGATATATGGCAGACGTGATACGCACAGCCCGCTCTGTCGGCGAGGGCTATGTCGCGTTCTACCTGCTCCCATTCGCTCCTGCTGCATATGCCTCTGTGGTCGCGAGCGCGTGCGTATACACCGTCGTGTATGTATCCGCCTCTCAAAAGCCCGTTTACCTCGCAGTGAGCGGCTATTATTTTATCTAAAGCCGCAGCGCACTGCATGGCTTCATACATAAGTCCTCCGTCCTGCACGCCCCTGCCGTCATCGGAAAAGGCGACACAGAGAGGGGCGAGAGCCTCAAGGTCGGAGAGCTGCCTGCCCTGTTCGCCCTTTGTTATCGCAGCGTAAGGGTATATACTTACCTCGGAGTCGCGTTTTGCAATGTCCGTCTGAATTTTTAACGACTGTACGCAATCGGGAACGGGGTTTAAATTCGGCATGGTACATACCGCGCTGTAGCCGCCTGCTTTTGCGGCTCTGCTGCCCGTCTTTATCGTTTCCTTATAAGAAAAGCCCGGCTCACGGAAATGCACATGCACATCACAAAAGCCGGGTAAAACGGTATATTCCGCACCGTCAGACAAAAGAACAGAAGAAACGTCGGGAGAAAAGCCCGACAGACGCGGTGAAGAGTAAACATTTATCTTTGCCATATTATTCTCCTTCCCGAAGAAAACCGTAAAAAAAGCCTTGCCGAAGGCAAGGTACGGAAAGGGCACGGCGAAAAAGCGCGCCGAAAACGCCCGTGACCTTGCCGATATCTCTGTATCGAGTTTAAAGGACCTACACTTAGATTATACCACGACCGACTCTCTTTGTCAATTGCCGTGAGAAAAATAGTTGAGCTTTCAGCACGCGGGCGCGCGAGGCAAAAAAACGCTGCGGGGTAAAAAAATTTACTTATAAACCCTTGCGTGCGCGGGCATATTTTGATATACTGATGTCATGAAGGGTTTTATGAAGAAAGCCGCAGTATGGCTTGATAATTTTTGGTATCATTACAAGTGGCATACGATAATCGCCGCGTTCTTTGTCACGGTCGGAGTTATCTGCACCGTTCAGCTCGTCTCGCGTCAGAGCTACGACGCGTATATAATGTACGCGGGCGGCGGGGTTGTCTTCGGCGAGGATGAGCAGGCGGTGAAGAGAGCTCTTGAGTACGTCTGCGACGATTACGACGGCGACGGCGAAAAGAACCTTTGCCTTACCGTTATAACGGTCTTAAGCGACACCGAGCTTGAGAAAAAGCAGGACGAGGCTGCCTCAGACGGCGATAAAATAGGATATAACACCGCCGACAGAGCGACGGCTCTGAAAAATTTCGACCTTGAGATGATGACGGGAAATTCCTATCTCTGCATCATGAGCAAGTATATGTATTCGCGCTGCGACGGGCAGGGGAGGTTCGTGCCCCTTTCCGATATTTTCGATGAAGTGCCGCAGAGTGCCGCCGACGAGTACGGCATACGCCTTGCGGACACCGAGTTCGGCAGATATTTTTCGGCTGCCTTTGCCTCAATGGGCGAGGATTGTGTAGTCTGTCTGCGCCGTCAGTCGCTCTCGGATGCACAGAGCGAGCGCTCGCCCGAGGAGTACGAAAAGTACGCGCAAATCTTCAGAAACATTGCCTCTTTCAGGCTGAAAGGAGAATAAAAATGGAAAAGACAAGAATAGGTATTATCGGCTGCGGAGGTATCGCGAACGGCAAGCATATGCCGTCACTCTCAAAGCTGAAGAATGCGGAGATGGTTTATTTCTGCGATATAGTGAGGGAGCGTGCGGAGAAGGCCGCAAAGCAGTACGGCACGCCGGACGCTAAGGTATGCGAGGACTATCATGAGCTGCTCAACGACGAAAGCATAGACGTCGTGCATGTGCTCACTCCCAACCGCAGCCACAGCTTCATAACCGTTGACGCGCTCGAGTCGGGCAAGCACGTTATGTGCGAAAAGCCCATGGCGATAAACTCCGCCGAGGCGAAGAAGATGCTTGATGCCGCGTCACGCACGGGAAAGATGCTCACGATAGGATATCAGAGCAGATTTCGCGCCGACTCTCAGTATCTCAAGAGCGAGATAGACTCGGGTGCTCTCGGAGATATTTATTACGCCAAGGCAACGGCTCTGCGCCGCAGGGCAGTACCGACATGGGGCGTTTTCATGAATGAATACGAGCAGGGCGGCGGACCTCTCATAGACATAGGAACGCATTCGCTCGACCTGACGCTCTGGTGCATGGATAATTACAAGCCGAAATATTGCGTCGGAACGACATACAGAAAGCTCGCGGACAAAGTACCGAGCGGCAATATATGGGGCGACTGGGACCCCGCACAGTTCAAGACCGAGGACTCCGCCTTCGGATTTATAGTTATGGAGAACGGAGCTACGATAGTACTCGAGTCGAGCTGGGCGCTTAACACCCTTGACGTAAGGGAGGCGACGACTTCTCTCTGCGGAACGGAGGGAGGCGCGGACCTTATGGACGGTGTGCGCATAAACGGAGTCCGCAACGGCAGACAGTATGTGCTCAAGCCCGACCTGTCGGCGGGCGGCGTAGCATTTTTTGAGGGAGACACGGGCGCAGCACCCGCAGACGTCGAGGCGGCGCAGTGGATAAGGGCAGTACGCGGCGAGGGCGAACCTCTCGTAAAACCCGAGCAGGCATACGTAGTCACCCGCATCCTTGAGGGCATATACGAGTCCGCAAAGACCGGCAAGCCGTATTATTTTGATAATTAAGACAGTATATACGGTACTTTACTAAAAAACGGGTCGAGCCTTTTTAAAGGCTCGACCCGTTTTTGATAATGGGTTAAGCGACAGTGTTTCTTATGCAAAAGCTTTTTCCGAAAAAATCTGCGCAAAAAACTTTGATATACGTGATATACTAAAGTTTTTTGTTTTCCGAAATATCATTCGTCTGCAAAAGCTTTTGCCAAGCTTTGTCGGGAAAGCTTGTTATTGTGCGGCGATAATATTCTTATTGAAGAGTCTCAGCATCTCGGCTACCTGAGCACGGGTGCAGTTGCCCTTCGGGTCGAGGCGGGTTGCGCTCACACCC
>CAKSEI010000176.1 GCA_934446285.1 uncultured Eubacteriales bacterium
CATCGTTTCCGTCGCCTGCTATATTGTGCAGATAGTTGAGGTGAGTATCGTAAAGCTCCTTTACAAGGTCGGTGGAATGGATTATATTGCACTTTGCGACCGTTGCCGCGTCACAGTATGCAAGCTCGCCGCCGTAGGGGACTCTGAGAGCGTGCTCCTTGAGTATCTTGACGCCGTTTGTACGTGACGGGCTGCTGCCGCTGCCCCATGAACCGTAGTCGCTGTCCGTGCCGAGATATCCGTCGTTCCACATGCCGACACGGTAGCCCTTATCGCCGTACTTTACGGGATTTTTGATAAGTCCTATGTCGGTTGTATTCATATACGAGAGCATCGGACCGAGAGAACGCATCTGTATGCCTATTTCGGAGTCAAGGTACTTGTCCCACATAGCGAGCACGTCTGCACCGTCATAGTAGCTTGTGTGCATCTCCCCCCACGGGCCGACAATGCCGCAGCCGATTGCGAGGATGGTATCAGGGTATTTATTGAGTACGGTACACAGCTGCTTTATATGCGTCTCGACCCAATATGAATAGTCGGTAACGTACTTTTTCTTAATATTTGCTTTTGCCTGCTCGGCGCCTTCTTTTTCGGCGCGCACGCGTGCCGCGACGGGATTCTTGCCCTCATTTATATACTTGTCGTATATTTCCTGATAGACCTTCTTATACTCCTCATCGTAGAGAGCCTGTCCCTCAGCCGAGGTAAGACCCGCACCCGGCTCACCTCCCGAATAGCCTGCACCGCCTCTGTCGTAGGAGAAACGTATTATAAACTGGCTGCCGTGCTGACGTGCAGCTGCGAGCATTGCATCAAGCATATCGAGTGTGGACTGATTAATCTCAATATTCTTGCCTCCGACTGCTTTTCTGTCAACTGCATTTCCGGGACTGCCGCTCGGATAATGGTTACCTGCGGAAAACGAGCTTAAGTCAAAGAAAGGACAGTAAAGACCGCCCGAGAGGCTGGTATTGGGCTTATTCTGCCGACCCTTTGCTATTTCAGCATCATTATAACATCTGTACCAGCTGTAGCCCGCCTGCCCGCGCGCAGGGTTATCATAAAATGTCTCAAGACTCTCGGTATAGTCAATGCCGGAGTCATAGTACTTATCGGCAGCTCCCGAGCAGAGCGCGAAGGAGCCGAGGATAATTACAAGAGACAATACGAGAGCGAAAATTCTCTTCATATATACCTCCGTTACGTTATGCGGTACGGGACAAGAGCCCGCCGCGGTTTTTTCCATATTGATTATATCATACAGAGGGCTTGTAAATCAATACTTTTAACAAATTTCGCCCAAAAACATTTTGTCAAATATATGTAATATAACAAAGCGGACGCCGCAAAAGACGTCCGCAGTTTTTTATCTGTACGAATAAGCCGCGCAGAAGAGCCGCAGCATCTCAGCTGTCTGAGCTCGCGTTGAACTTGTGAGCGGCGAGAGAGTCGTCGCGCTCATCCCCCTGATTATTCCCTCGGCATTTGCCCACGAGAATGCCTCGCGTGCGTAGGAGTGTATCTCATCCGCATCAGTATATTTCGAGAGGTCGGCGCGGCGGGATACGTCGCTGCCCTTGCATGACGCATAGCGCATAAGGATTGTCACCGTCTGTTCGCGGGTTACATTGTCGTCAGGAGCAAATTTTCTGTCTCCGATACCTTTGACTATACCTTTTTTCGTTGCCCATACGACAGCTCCCGTGTACCATGTATTTACCTTTACGTCGCTGTATCCCGATGGCTGGTTATCCTTCTCGGATGAGCCGTCGAGACGCGCAAGTACGGTTACGAGCATTCCGCGTGTCATAGGAAGATCAGGCGAGAATGTATTACTCGAAGTACCCTTGAAAAGGTCTGCCGTTACGACGAATTTCACCGCCTCGGCGTACCACGCACTGTTCCTTACGTCCTTAAAGTGATTTACATATACCTTCGGTATCTCCTCGCTTTCAAGCTCTTTCCCGCATCTCGTGCAGTAGCGGACTCTTCTGCCCGTCGAGGTTTCGGTTGCCTCCTTAACGGTTTTCCATTCTCCATCGTCGTGTCCGAGTGCCACAAGCTGCTCGCTCTCGAGAACCTCGTGCTCCGTGCACACCGTGCAGCGCTTTACCCGCACTCCGTCGTATATGCACGTCGGCTTGAGTTTAATCTCCCATTCGCCCGCGATATGCATCTCGCCGAGTTTATCTGCCTCGGGAAGAAAATCAGTTGACACGGGCGCGCTTGCCACGGAAAGTGAATTTGATGAAAAGACACTGCCCGCTGCCCCCGACCAATAGGCATTGTTTGCTCCGGTCACGACGCAGTAGTATTCACCGCTTTCCGCAACGTCAAGCACGCTGCCGGTAGCACCTGCTATGGCTGTCCCCGACATCCTGTCGGCGCTTACCTTATACCATTGATATTGAAGAGCAGCCCTTGAAGAAACCGAACAGTAGAGACGCGCATCATGAGTGCCTGTCTTGCGCACGCCCGAAACGTTAGCACCGAGATTGTAGCTGTACGCATTCCAGAGTCCCGTCCACACATTGTATCTTGTATTAAGTGCCTTTACATAACGGTCGGCAGTCCCGTCAAAGGAGTTGTCATATGACGAGAATCGACTCTTGCCGTCAAGGGTCTTTTCCAAATCCCATCTCGCCCAGTTCATATTGAGGCTCGCCTGTGCACCGTCAAGAATATCCGAGACTGTAAGTATATCGGATGACGCGGGCGTTATACCGAGGACCTGTCCCATGATATCGGACGTCTGCCGGGCAGCTTTGTACATAAGGCTCATGAAATCGCCTTTTTGCCAAAGCTGCTCCAGCCATATATACTGCTGAGTGTCCGCATATACATTATGCTTGCCGAAGAGCGTGCGATCGCTTTCAAGCAAGCTGTCCCCCGTCTCAAAGTCCCACGCCGGACCGAACGTTAGTCGGGAATACTTTCCGCCGTCGACTTCTTTGTATATATATGTGCTCGTGCGGAAAAGCTCCCAGTTCTCAAAGAAAGCATATGTAGCAATAAGGTCGGCGAGGCTCTCGCAGTCGGCATACTCGGTATAGTGCTTTCCCTGCGAATTATAACCCGTCACGGAGTAAAGAGCGTTCTCAAACTCCTGAACGTATTTCGCTATATACTGCACCTGCGCCTTTGTCGCAGCCTCCGGACTTTTCAGGTCTACGTACATCCCGTGAGAAGTGACAAAGCCGCATTCTTCGAGATTCTTGAAATTGACCTCCATAAGAT
>CAKSEI010000177.1 GCA_934446285.1 uncultured Eubacteriales bacterium
CTGCAGGCAAGAATAACGGCGGGGTAAACAGAAACGAGGGAGCAAAGTTTGAGCTGCTCGGTATATACGATGATATTCTCGCCTATGATGTGATTTATACTGATTTAGACGGCAAAATGGCGTTCTACGGCAGCGGCTCGTATAACGAACAGTCGGTAAGCGCAAATAAGCTGTCAAAGGTCCTCACCGCAGAGGAACTGTACGAGTCCGTCGCCCCCGAGAAGCGCGCGGAGAAAGACAAGGTATATACGTTCTCGCATTGGGCTGACAACGACGGCAAAAGGGTTGACTTTATATATAAGAATGAAGTGCTCTCGCCCGTATTTACTGCAGGTGAAAATACCTGCGCTCACAGGAGCACGGTAAAAGCCGTGATAAAGGAGGCAACATGCACCGAAGGCGGACTGCGGGCGGATGTATGCTCCGACTGCGGGGCTGTTATGGGCGGCACGGAGGCAATATCCGTACACGGTCACGGCGATAAAATAATCAGAGTGACTGCGCAGCCGACCTTTAAGCTTGCCGGCGAGCGCGAGATATACTGTGCCGACTGCCTTACGCTTATTACGAGAGAGATCGTCGCAAAAATCTCAAATCCTTTCGGAGATGTAAAGAATTCCGCATGGTACGCGGACGCGGTATCGTATGTATATTCGCGCGGGATATTCAACGGCATGAGCACGAATGCATTCGGTCCCGATACGGGAGTGACGAGAGCTATGTTTGTAACCGTCCTCGGAAGAATGGTGAATGCCGACGTCTCCGGTTACAAGACAAGCGTATTCACTGACGTACCGAAAGGGAAGTACTACACGGGATATGTCGCATGGGCAAATGAAAACGGCATAGTCACGGGCATGAGCGCTACGACATTTGCGCCCGACAGCCCGATAACGCGCGAGCAGATGTGCACGATGATAGTACGTTTTGCGGACGCGTGCACGATAGTCCTGCGTTCGAGTCCGCAGGCGTGCGACAGCTTTGCTGACATAACGAGCGTGTCAAAGTGGGCGCTTGACTCGGTGGAAAATTGCCGCAAGGCGTGTATCGTCAGCGGAAAGTCAAAGACTGCACTCGGTCAGCCAGTTTTTGACCCGAAGAGCGGTGCTACGCGAGCAGAGGTCGCGACGATACTGCGTAATATTCACTCAAACTTTATGAAGTGATTTCACATAAAAAACAGCACTCGTACCGTTTTTACGGTACGGGTGTTTTTTCTGCTTTCACCGCTTTGTGCGAAGTATTCTTTTTTGCCTCTGTGTCAATTATTATTGCTGCGCATCGGCATCATGGGGGAAGGGCTGTCCTTCGCCCGGTAGGGGTCTGTGTCCGTCGTGAGAGAACTCTCCCGGTATGGCAGTGCGTCCCCGGTCCGGTGATGTTGGCGTTTCATGTGTAAGCGCTCCCGTGCGCTCCTTTTCCTCGGTGATATAGCGGCTTGCCTGAGTAGAAAAGAGCTTATAGTATACGCCTTTTTTCTCCATAAGCTCGGCGTGGGTTCCCGTCTCGGCGAGACGACCGCCCTCGAGGACTATTATCTTCGTCGCTATCGTTGCGCTCGACAGCCTGTGAGAGACGAAAAATGATATTTTGTTCCTGCGCAGTCGGTCGAATTGATTGAATATCTCCTGCTCGGCTATCGCGTCGAGCGATGCTGTCGGTTCGTCAAGGATAAGAATATCCGATGCGGCGTAAAAGGCGCGTGCAACAGCTATTTTCTGCCACTGACCGCCCGAGAGCTCGGTTGCGTTATATTCAAAGTATTTTGTTAAAGGCGTGTCATATCCCTCCGGCAGATTTTTGATAAAGTCGTCAGCCGCACTCGAAACGGCGGCGCGGTGTACACCGTCGTCATCGGCGGTACGCGAGATATCGCCGAATACAATGTTTTCCTTGACTGTAACCGCGTATTTGCCGAAATCCTGGAATATTGCGCCGTATATCGAGTATAGGTCGGTTACGTCGTATTCCCTTATATCGTGTCCGTCGAGGAGTATGCGCCCCTCGGTTGGGTCGTAAAGTCGTGTGAGCAGCTTGAGCAGAGTTGTCTTTCCCGCGCCGTTCAGCCCGACGAGCACGACAGTGTCACCCGGCTCGACCGTAAAGCTTATGTCCGTGAGTACATTTTTGCTGCCGCCGGGATATTTAAATCCGACATGCTCAAACTCTATGCGGTGCTCACCGCGTGTGACCTTTCTCGGTTCCGGCAGGCTCGGAACAATATGGCTCTTCTCATGCATAAAGACTATCATGTTATCAATAAAGAGCGTGCCCTCGTAAATGCTCGACGTCGTGGAGACAAGGGCGGCAACACACGAGGCAATGGACGTGAGAGCCCCCGTGTATAGCGAATAATCGCCTATCTGCCCGCCGCCGCTTGCGACGGACGACGCTATGTAAAAGAAAAGTGCGCAGTTGACGGACGTTGTGACGAGAGTTGAGAGTATGCTCCATACGCCCTCGCCTACTATCATGCCCTTTATACCCTTGAAGTAGTTCTTAAATACCCTGTTGTAATTGAAAATAAAGGTGTCGGAGAGGTTAAAGAGCCTCATTTCCTTGACGAGGTCCTTATTTACGAGCGTATCTGAATAGTAATTCATTTGCCGCCTGTCCTTTGAGCGATGTCGCATATACCGGAAATTCTTCTTGCGGTAATAGAATGTTATAATAGCGCTCGGGAGCGACAGCAAGATTACGATGAGAGGGGCAAACCAAGCGACTGCCGCAAGGATTGAGATAAACGAGACGGCGGATATGACCGTGCTCACGATGGAGAATGTCGCATTTATAACCTGTATCGGGCGCGAGCCTGACTCGCGGTTGGCATTTTCAAATTTCTCGTAGAACTCGGGCATATCGTATGACGAGACGTCTATCTGCTTTGCCTTATTCATTATTTTCACTTTGACGTAATTCGTGACAAGCTCGCTTGAGACGCGCGTTATCATATTGCTGACGGTGTTTACGAGGCTGACAAAAAACATATATCCGAACTGCAGCAGAAGTGCGGGGAGCAGTATTGATACAACGCTGCCGCCGTTTGTAAGCAGCAGGGAAATCTTATTTAAAAGATTTGCCGAAATAAATGCTGACAGCACGGGGGAGACGCCGTTGAATACCGCCATGAATACCATCAGAATGAGCAGGCTCTTGCGAGCCTCCCATACAAGGCGTACTATGTATGTAAGTCTGAAGAAAAAGCTTTTTGTAACGCGGGCGATATATCCC
>CAKSEI010000178.1 GCA_934446285.1 uncultured Eubacteriales bacterium
GGGCAGCGGCGAAGAATTGTCCCAAACATTATAGCATGTTTTTCCGAAAAAGTAAACTGCGGCGTAATACAAATACGTTTTTCTTCATAGTGATTGGATATGAAAAGATTTTTTTCGGTGCTTGCACTGCTCGTTCTCTTGTGTTCGTGCGGGACTGAGACGAACTCTGCGGAGCTGCTCGGAAGATTTACGGCAGAGGTAAAGACTCCGGGCAGCTGCATTGTATATTTATCGGGCGCGGCGTCGGGCGAGCACTTTCTCGATGATGAAAAAATGGGGTTAATCTACCCCGACGGCACGGACATACGCATCCTCTGCAGCGACTACGCAATACTTATCGGCATGGGCAGCGAGCCGTATGAAATCCACCTGCTGCACGCGCGCTCTCGCTCGGATATGCCCGACCTGCTTTCGGCACTCACCGCAAGAAGACAGCTTTTGCAGCAGCGCAAGAACGAAACATTTACGGAGAGTATGCGCGAGGCGGTACAGAGCGCACGTGTCTATCCGGACGGCTTGTATGCAATCCTCATCGTCTCGCGCGGGGCAGAGAGCGCCGAAGGCATTCTGCGGAGGCTTTTTTAAGCCTGACGGCTCTTCCCGACGGATTTTTTTGAAAAAATCAAAAATACGCGTAGACATACCCGACGACGGGCGGATAAGGGCGCGGCTTGAGCTTTTCGCAGCAGAGTATCCGCAAAAAAGTATCTCCCTGTGCGCATCAGTGAGAGGCGAAAGATTCACCGTGACGGCGCTCGTCGGTGGGAAATTCTTTTCCGAAAGCGCCGGCACCTTAAATATTTTCTCATCCCTCGATAGTGTGCTCGGGCGTATAGGCGCGGGTATAGATGCGCTGAGAAGAGAAGAATCCTCGCACGATATTTTCACCCTCGCCGAGCAAAGTGCCGCGCCGCAGGCTCTTTGCCTCTGCCGCAGCAGAGATGACGAAAGCGCAGCTTTTTCCCATCACGGCAGAAAATCGACAGTCCCGATGCCCGACGCCATTACCCCGCCGCTTATGAACGACACGCAAGCGGCGGAGCGGCTCGCGGACGCAAAAGAGCCTTTTTTTATCTACCGTACAAGAGACGGTATTTTTATCATATGGCGCTCGGAAAAGGGACTTTCGCGGGCGCAGATAGACCCCCGCCTATGAGGGATAACGGCTTTTATGCCGTTAAGATGCGAGCGGCGGACATGCCGGAAAGTTCCGCATTACAGGTCATCAGATCGATACCCTCGGTGCGATGAATGATACCGTAGTCATAATCATTTTGTCTATGGTTAAGTGCCGATTTACATCTTTGAATTTTATTACAGAACCTCCGTACTATTGTATCTACTACAATTATACGGAGGTTTCTACGACTATACAAATGTGCGATTTAATTGCCATCTCGCGTAGCGGCCGTCGCTTCGGTCTTGTTTTTATATCAAAAGGCGGCAGCAAACATATACGGCGGTATCTTGACAATTCCGTCCGCAACCGATAGGTTTTTCGGGTGAATGATAAATGACTCGCTTATCCTTTGACGGTAAACTCTTCTGAATTCGTCAAGAGAGATTGCCGAATAGTTCTTCGATGATTTGACCTCTATAGGTATGATTTTGAAATTCAACTTGCTGTCGTTTGAAAGCATAAAATCAATTTCTATGTCATTTCTGTGCTTTTCCGCACTGTACCGTGTATAGAAGTAAAGTTTTTTTCCTTTTGCCGTGATCATCTGAGCAATCGCGTTTTCATAAATCATTCCTTGATTTATAGAAAGCTTTCCATCCATAATCTGCTTATACAGATTATTTTCCGCAAGCTCGTTTTCGCTGAACGCAAGACTTACAAGGAGTCCTGTATCTCCGAGATAACATTTTACTGCCGATTCATTTTTATTAAGTGCAAACCCTACATTCGGATCATTACAACGGTAGCAAAGATTGCAGATCATAGAATCGTCAAGCCAAAAAAGCGGTTCATCGTATTTATCAAAGGTTGCGCTTGTATCAATGTTGCTTAAAACAATTTTCTTTTCATGTGTGGACAGATAAGCCGGGATATTTTCAAATATTGCCGATACTTTGGAATTATATCTTTTTGCCGCCTTTTTGATATCATCACGGTACAACCCGATTATATCTCTTTTTTCGGTATCCGCTGCGGCAAAGTCACGATTCCCGTTTTTATACGCCAAGACCGCCTGCGGCATTCCGCCTACCAGTATATACTCCTTAAAAAGTCGCAGTGCTTTATTATGCATAGACCATTCAAGAGGTTCTCTTTTTTTGAAGCATTCAGTAATATAGTCGAGTAAAAGGTCCTCGCCGAGAAAAGAGGAAAACTCCTCAAAATCAAGCGGGTACATTCTCATTTTTCGCTCTTCCGAAGGAATAGTAATGCTTTCAACATTTTCTTTTATGGAAATAAGCGAGCCTGTCTCCAGATAATCGTATCTACCGTCAGCCACAAGATATTTTATTGCTTCCCTTGCTTTTGGGAACCTTTGAATCTCATCAAATATAATAAGACTTTCACGCCTATACAGCCTTGTATTATATTCAAGCGACAATGATTGAAAAAATATATCCAGCTCTGTAAGATCATCAAAGAGATTCCGAACCCTTTTAGATGCCTTGTTGAAATCTATAAGAATATATGACTTATATTCATTTTTTCCGAATTCTTCGGCAACCGTAGATTTTCCGATTCGCCTTGCCCCTTCAATCATAAGAGCTTTTGTCCCTTTAGCAGACTCCTTCCATTTGCAAAGGTCTGAATATATTTTACGTTTGATCTCCATCAAATCATACCGCCCTTCATAGTACGCTGTCTGTATTATAGCATAATCGCCAACAGTACGCAAGGTATAAATGCAAAAAAAGTCTGATAATACGCGATGTACAATCGTATTATGTCCCGCCGATATGAATTTATTTATGAACTTATATTCTTAAACTTTAACCGGTATGTATAAGGCGGCGGAATTGCTCCCACGCCCCTATAAATTCCCTCGCGTAGCGGCCGTCGCTTCGGTCGGGTTCTTCTGCGTCATCGCCGCGTTCTCCGTCCACAAGCTTGTTATCCCTTTTTCAAGCTAATCATAATCAAACGGTTTGTTGTCGACTACCTTACTAATTAATTCTGTGCCCTGAAACTGCTTTTTGATTTTTGCCCCATAAACGCAAGAAAACCCTTGAAATATCAAGGGTTTTCAGGCTTTGTGCTTTTTAGTCGCA
>CAKSEI010000179.1 GCA_934446285.1 uncultured Eubacteriales bacterium
TATGCACGGGAAATCCGTCTGCAAAGTGCCCGAGGATAAAATCATAGACAGACTCATCGAGGAGATAAATAAGTTCTGATGTCAAAAACTCTCTTGGAAGTTTTTCATAAATACATTCCGTCGCCTGCGGAGAGCTATATACTCGGGGACGGTGTACTCCTGCGCCAGCGCGCCGACAGAGAGCGGGGTGATATAGAGGTTACCGCCGCCTTTTCGCACGTTGTTGACAAAAAGGAGCTGTACATCATCGAGGACAAGCTCAAAACGGCGTATAACATCAGGAGTGTGCGTATACTGCCGAGATATAAGAGCGAGCAGTTTTCCTTTGATTACATACCTCAGATCATAAGCGATACGGAGAGATATTTCTCGGTTGGACGCGGTTTTTTCACGGGATATAAATATAAGGTTGACGGAAATCACGTGACGGTCGAGATTCCTTTCTGCGACGGTGCGGCTCTTCTTCACAGCGAGGCAAAGACGCGCGAATTCATGTCGGGAATAATATCCGACGAATTCGGCGTTAAGGTAGATTTTACTATAAAAGCCTCGGGCGGAGAAGAAATCTATGACAGAATAGAGCGGGAAAACAGGGAAAAACTCGAAAAAATCAGACACGATAACGAAGAGAAGCGCAAAGTCTATGAGGAGGCGGAGGAGCAAGATAAAGAGCAGGTGCAGCTGCACGAAATTTCTACTCTAATAGATGGGGAAGTCGTTTTCACCCCCGAGACCGACACCGTCTATGCCATAGGAAACTGTAAATTCGATATATCCGAGCCGGAATTGCTCTACGGCAGAGAATTTGCTATAAATCCCGAACCGATACGCAATCTCACCGAACCTAAGGGTTCGGTCATCGTGCTCGGACAGATCGTACAGATAGACGACAAGGTCACGCGAAAGGGAGACAAGACCATACTGAATATCTCGATAACCGACCACGACGCGTCGGTTATGGTCAAGCTCGTATGCGACACCGAGAGCGCGGATAAGATTGTTTCATGCCTGAAAAAAGGCAAGGAAACAAGAAAAAAAGGAATGACAAAGGTCGATTTCTTTTCTACTGCCGTCGCGATAAAGGGAAGCCTCAAGCGCGACAGCTTTGACAATGAGCTTGCGATATCCCCCTCGTCGATATATGCGGTAAAGCTTATCCCGCGCACGGACAATGCACCGAAGAAGAGGGTTGAATTACATCTGCATACTAACCTTTCGCGTATGGACGCGACGATATGGCCGGGAGACGCGATAAAGACCGCACACAGGTGGGGAATGCCTGCGATAGGTATTACCGATCACGGCAATGTTCAGGCGTATCCCGAGGCACAGGAAGCCATGAAGGCCACGGGCATGAAGGTGCTCTACGGCATGGAGGCTTACTTTGTCGACGACACGTCGAGGGCGTTCTACGGCTCAACCGACGCCACTTTCAACGATGAATATATAGTTTTTGATACGGAGACGACCGGCGTGTCCGTGCTTAACTGTGCCCTGACGGAGATAGGCGCGGTTCTCGTGCGCGGCGGAGAGGTCGTTGATGAGTTTTGTACGTATGTCGATGCGGGCGTGCATATACCTGATGAGGTTTCGGCCCTGACGGGGATTACCGATGATATGGTGCGCGGAGCACCCTCACCCGCCGACGCGGTGCGTGCTTTCCTTGATTTTGCGGACGGCAGAATGCTTATCGCTCACAATGCGTCATTCGACATAGGTTTTGTACGCAATGTCTGCCTTGAGAATAAAATTCCTTTTAACAATCCGTATCTCGATACCCTTGCTCTCTCGCGTCACTTAAACCCTAAGCTGCGCAGTCACAAGCTTGATGCGCTCGCACGCCTGTATAAGCTCGGCGACTTTAACCATCACCGCGCGAGCGACGACGCGAAGATGCTCGCCGAGATTTTCTTCAAGATGGTTGAGTCGCTCGAGGTCGAGGGAGTCCACGATTTCAAGCGCCTCTCGCAGTCTATGAGCACGAAAGCCGATCCGCTCACCATTCGCCCGTCGCATATGATAATATATGCAAAGAATAAGGCGGGACTGAAAAATCTCTATAAGCTTGTCTCTCTCAGCTATCTTAAATACCTGCACAAAGCTCCGCGAATTCCGAAAACCGTTCTCAATGAATACAGAGAGGGGCTGCTGCTCGGTTCTGCCTGCGTTCAGGGGGAGCTGTACGCGGCTATCCTCGACGCAAAGCCCGTCGATGAGCTTGAGAGCATAGCGTCATACTACGACTATCTCGAAATCCAGCCCGACTGCAACAATATGTTTTTAGTGAGAAACGGTCAGGTGCGCGACGTCGAGGCTCTGCACGATATCAACCGCAGGATAATCGAGATAGGAAAGAAGTTAAATAAACCCGTCGTTGCCACGTGTGATGCGCACTTTATGGAGAAGAGTGACGAAATCTACAGACAGATACTGCTCTCGGTAAAGGGCATGGGCGAAGAGGAGAGCGGGCTTTATTTCCGCACGACCGAAGAGATGCTGCATGAATTTGAGTATCTCGGAGAAGAGCTTGCATACGAGGTCGTGGTGACGAATACCAACCTCATAAACGATATGATAGAGCCTATCCAGCCTATCCCCGACGGCACGTACACACCTAAGATGGAGGGTGCGGAAGAGGACCTGCAGCGAATGTGCTGGGAGCGGGCGAACGACTGGTATCTCACGGACGGCGGCGTGCTGCCCGAGGAGGTGTCGTCGAGACTAAGTAAGGAGCTTGAATCTATAATAAAAAACGGCTTTGCAGTGCTTTACATGATAGCACAGAAGCTCGTTTCTTACAGCGAGAGTCAGGGATATCTCGTCGGCTCGCGAGGCTCGGTCGGCTCGTCCTTTGTCGCCTCTATGGCGGGAATTTCCGAGGTTAACCCTCTGCAGCCGCATTACCGCTGCCCGAAGTGTCGCTATTCACGCTTTATCACCGACGGAAGTGTCGGCTCCGGCTTTGACCTGCCGCCCGACAACTGCCCGAATTGCGGCACCGATATGATAAGAGACGGTCACGATATACCCTTTGAGACTTTTCTCGGCTTCTACGGGGACAAGTCACCCGATATCGACTTAAACTTCTCGGGGGATGTACAGGGCAAGGTGCATAAGTACACCGAAGAGCTTTTCGGAAAGGAAAACGTCTTCAGGGCGGGTACTCTCGGCACTGTCGCGCAAAAGACGGCATACGGC
>CAKSEI010000180.1 GCA_934446285.1 uncultured Eubacteriales bacterium
GCACCCAACCGAAGTTGAGTGCCGCCTGTTTTGTTGTCCAATCCTGCTTGGCAGATGCCGATTTTGTAGTTTTCTCAAATTACTGTCTTATCGGCACACGCCCGATAGCGTTTTTGTTTTTTATTATATTAAAAACTGGAAAGCGCAGTAGGCTGCATATATAGCGAGCAGCAGCACACCCTGAAAACGCGACAGCTTGCCGCGTGAAAGCGCCGGGACGGTCAGTATAAGCATGACCGCGAACATAACGGGCAGGTCTACGGCAAGGGATGCGTTTAGCCCCGCTACGGTCTTTTCGCACGGAAGCTCAAAGGGCGCGAGCGTGACAGAGATACCGGAGACGAGTACAAGATTGAAGAGGTTTGCGCCTATTATGTTTCCGAGTGAGAGGGAGCCGTGTCCCTTTACGAGTGAGGTTATCGCCGTGACAAGCTCGGGAAGAGACGTGCCGAGAGCTACAAAGGTAAGAGCGATTACCGACTCGGGAACGCCGAGAGCGTGCGCAATTTTAGTACCGTTATCGACGAGCAGGTTAGCGCCGACCGCGATGACGGCAGCGCCTACTATGAGCATTATAATGTCCTTTATCGGCTTGCCCGTGTTTGCGGACTCCGTCACCGCGACGGAACGCGACTCGCTCATGGCGCGGCGGACGCTGATAAAGATATATACGGCGAATATCGCGAGCAGCACTAAGCCGAGAACGCGAGAGAACTCACCCATAAAGTATGCGGCGAAGGCGTATATCACGGCGCTCCCGAAGAAGAAGCATACGGGCATGACAAGTCCCTTGCGGTCGGTTGCGGACGGCTTTATGGCTATTGTAAGCGCGGCGATGAGCGCGGTATTGCATATGACCGAGCCTATCGCGTTGCCGTATGCCATGGCTCCCTGACCGCCGAGCGCCCCCGTTGCGGACACCATGACCTCGGGCAGGGTAGTGCCTATCGATACGACCGTCGCGCCTATAAGCAGCTCGGGCAGACGAAATCTGTGAGCTATCCCGACGGATGCGTCGACGAACCAGTCTCCACCCTTGATGAGAAGAATAAGTCCGAGAATGAAAAGAAAAACAGGTATAATCATTTTGTCTCCTTAAAAGCTTTTACACTATGCCTTTTATAAATATTTCAATGCCTATGAATATCAGGATGCAACCGCCTATGATATCGGCTTTTCCCGAGAAGCGTGTTCCGAATTTCTTGCCGAACTCAACTCCCGTGCAGCATATTATCAGAGTGACGGATGCTATGATAAGCGCGGCGCACAGCGCATACGGGAAGGAATAATCGGCTATGGTAAATCCTACGGACAGTGCGTCTATCGATGTGGCGACTCCCTGAATGAGCAATGACACGAAATCAAGCTTCGGGCGGGGACAGGCCTCATCGTTTGTGCGTGAGCGCGACTCGCGTATCATATTTACACCGATAAAAGTGAGCAGTGCAAGAGAAATATACGGAATGAATATCTCAAAGGTGCTGAAATATTCCATTGCCGTATGTACACACAGCCATCCCGCGAGCGGCATCAGAGCCTGAAAAAAACCGAACGTGCCCGCAATGCCGAACGCGCGCCTTCGGCTCATGCCGGGGTCGGCAAGACCGTTTGCAAGGGACACGGTAAAAGCGTCCATGGCAAGTCCTGCGCCGAGCAGAATATTTGTTACTGCAAATACAAAATCCATGATAAACCCCGCAGAAAAACAAAAAATCCGGACGGCGCACGCCGTATCCGGTATAAAACGGAGAGGGAACATGCACTGAATCAATACATGAGTCTCGCAAATTAAGATAAGCCGGATCGTAAGATCGGGAATGTCGACTTATCACGCATTGGTATGCTACTCCCTCATTCTGGTTAATTATACCATGTCCTCTACGAAAAGTCAAGGGTAATAAGGAGAAAACGCGTGATACTCCGACAAAATGTTTATATTGTAATTTCGCTTGTTTTTTGATATAATATCTATATTCGGAAACGGAGGGTAAAATGAAGGTTACGGTCATAGGCTGCGGAAGATGGGGCAGCTTTATAGCATGGTATCTTGACAGTATAGGCAAGGAGGTTACGCTTTACGGTCCTGCTGGCTCTGCGGACATAGAGCGCTTTATCGCGACGCGCTCGAACGGGATTCTTACATTACCCGAGCGCATGAAGCTGACGACAAGCCTTGACGGGATAAATGAAAGCGACGTCATAGTCATATCCGTGCCGTCGCAGATAGTGCGTTCACTCATGGATGAGCTCGAAAAATATTTTCTTAAGGATAAAATTTTCATACTCTGCATGAAGGGGATAGAAATAGATACCGGGAAGAGGCTGTCGGAGATTGTTACCGAGAACTGCGATCCGTCGAACGGCGTCGCCGTCTGGATAGGTCCGGGACATCCGCAGGAATTTATAAAGGGAAATCCTAACTGCATGGTAATAGACTCCGAGCGCGAGGAGGTTACGAAATTTCTCGTCGACGAGCTGTCCTCCGACCTTATCAGGTTTTACTACGGGGGCGACCTCATAGGCAATGAGGTGGGAGCTGCCGCGAAGAATGTCATAGGAATTGCCGCAGGTATGCTCGACGGCTACGGGCTCGGCGCGCTCAAGGGTGCGCTTATGGCGCGCGGTACGAGAGAGGTCTCGCGGCTCATTGAAGCTATGGGCGGAAACGGTCTTTCCGCATACGGGCTGTGCCATCTCGGCGACTATGAGGCGACGGTTTTCTCAAAATTCAGCCATAACAGGGCTTTCGGTGAGAGTTTTGTGCGCGGGGAGAAGTACGACTCGCTGGCGGAGGGATACTATACGGTAAAGGCGCTTATCAACCTCTGCGACAAGCTCGGAGTAGAGATGCCGATAACGCACGCGGTATATAAGATACTTTACGAGGGTGCGGATGCACGCGGTGCACTCAGTGAGCTTTTCTCACGTTCGCTCAAAAAGGAGTTTTAAAAAATACAATCCATAAAAACGTCGTAAATGCAAATTTTGCGACGTTTTATTTTTTTGCACCGAGAAAAAATATATACGGAAGGCAGG
This sequence comes from uncultured Eubacteriales bacterium, assembly GCA_934446285.1. Taxonomy (GTDB): domain Bacteria; phylum Bacillota; class Clostridia; order Oscillospirales; family CAG-272; genus CAKSEI01. The sequence continues at coordinate 3,037 of CAKSEI010000180.1, forward strand.
TGAAAAACAATCAGGAATTTTTTAAAAACGATTATGTCTCTGCTGCTTATTTTCGTACTCACCGCAGGCGCTTTTGCTCATGACGTCTCGACACCTTACGGCTGGTACTGCAAAAAATCGACGGACGGCACTCTGCCGAGAGC
>CAKSEI010000181.1 GCA_934446285.1 uncultured Eubacteriales bacterium
TGGTATTTCCTTGTCACCGCCGATGTCAAGGGTGCGGATAATGACGGGTTTTCCTTTCATTATGAGCAAAGCCTTTTTATATGCTTCAAACTGCTCATTTTCATCGGGCGCTGCGGTTCTGTCCATGAAGAGAAATTCCGTGCGGAAGAGTCCGACTCCCTCGCCGCCGTATTCGACGGCCTTTAAAGCGTCGTCGGGCGTGCCGATATTGGCAAAAAGCCCGGCGCTCTCTCCGTCGGCGGTGAGCGTGGGTCTGTCGCGGTATTTCGCAAGAGAAGCCATGTCGCGGTCGTAGTCAAGGCGCGCGCGGATGTATTCAGCCTTTGTCTCGTCGCTCGGCTCTGTTATTACCTCGCCTTGCAGCCCGTCGACTATCACAAGCTCACCGTCGCGGATAAGCGATACGGCGTTTTTCACGCTGAGTACCGCGGGTATCTCCATGGCGCGGGCGAGAATTGCCGCGTGCGAGGTCTTTGAGCCTGTCTCGGTGACAAATCCGACTACATTCTCTCTGTTTATACGCGCAGTCATAGAGGGGGTCAGCTCCTCCGTCACGAGCACCGTATCCGCGGGCAGAAGAGAGAGGTCAAGGCACACGCGGCCGAGCAGCAGAGAGAGCATCTCATCCTTTATATCCCGCACGTCCGCCGCGCGCTGGCGCGTCATCTCGTCGTCGACCGAAGAGAACATCATGTCGAACATATCGCACACATCGCTGAGCGCCTGCTCGGCACTTACTCCCGTGTCAAGCTTTTTTTCCATCTCGGACAGCATGTACGGATCTTTCATCATCATTATGTGACCCATGATGATATCGGCGGCGCTCCCCGCCTTTTCATGCAGACGGGCGTACAGAGCCTCGTTCTTCTCCGTGAAGGTCTGAACGGCGGACTCAAGCCGCGTCTTTTCCGCCTGAGGGTCGCAGCCCGTTTTCTTCTCAAAGTCAAGCTTTGCCGCACGATATACTACCGCTCGTCCTATGCCGTAGCCCTTTGACGCTCCTATTCCTTTATACATGACATACCTCCGTGAAAAGTACGGCGGGCGGACTCGCCCGCCGTTTTATTCGCCGAATCCGCTCTCGACCATAGCGCACGCCTCCGCAAGAGCCTCTTCCTCTCTCTCCCCGTCGCACACTATCTCAATGTCTGCGCCGCATTTAATGCACGCGGCGATTATATTCATAAGGCTCTTTCCGTTCGCCTCCGTGCCCGCGCTCTTTATTTTCACCTCGCACGGATACTTGCCCATGGCAAGCGCAAAGGCGCTTGCCGGGCGCATGTGAAATCCCATTGCATTTGTTATTGTCAGCTTTTTTGAAACCATGATAGAACTCCTTTATTTAGGCGACTTTCTTCTTTAAAGCTCCGAGCATCAGCATTGATACGAGCGAGCCGAGCACGAGCGAGAGCAGATAATACTGCCAGTTTCCGATGACTGCGAGCACGAAGATTCCGCCGTGAGGTGCCATGAGCGTGCACTTGAAGAACATCGAGAGTCCTCCGGCAATGCCCGCACCTATCATGCATGACGGGATAACGCGCAGCGGGTCGCTCGCGGCAAAGGGAATTGCACCCTCGGTGATAAAGCTTAGTCCCATTATATAGTTGACGGGAGCGCTCTTTCTCTCCTGCTCGGTGAATTTGTTCTTAAAGAATGTTGCAGCGAGGGCTATCGCGATAGGCGGGACCATTCCTCCTATCATAACGGATGCCATTATATCGTAGCTGCCGGAGGTTATTGCCGCTATTCCGAAGGCGTATGCAGCCTTATTGAAAGGCCCGCCCATGTCTATTGCCATCATAGCTCCGAGCACCGCACCGAGCAGAACCTTGCTCGTGCCGCCCATGGATGCGAGCATATTTGAAAGGGAAGTGTTGATAATTCCCATTATCGGGTTGACTGCGCACATGATAAGCGCGATAAGTCCGAGCCCGACGAGCGGGTAAATGAGAACCGGCTTTATGCCCTCGAGAGCTTTCGGCAGTCTGTCGCACAGCCTCTCAAGCCCGAGCATGAGGTATCCACCGACGAAACCCGCAAAGAGTGCCCCGAGGAAGCCCGACGGTATGTCGCCGCCGATGTTTGCAAAGGTCGCACCGGTCGTGGCAAGGTATCCGCCGACGAGACCCACGAGAAAGCCGGGACGGTCGGCAATTGACTTGCCGATAAACGCAGCGAGTATCGGGATCATAAAGTTAAATGCGACACCGCCGACGGTCTTTAAGAACGCGGCAACCGGGGTCGCCGTACCGAAGTTTGCGTCCTGAGGCGCACCGAGCAGCGAGTCGATAAGGAACGCGATGGCGATGAAGATACCGCCGCCGACAACGAACGGGAGCATATTTGATACACCGCTCATCAGGTGCTTATATATCTTTCTGCCCGCACTCTCGGAGTCGGAGGACGTCTCATCCGATCGCCCGCCCGAGTGACGGTATACCGGGCAGTCATCAGAGAGCACCTTTTCAATCAGCTGTTCGGGCTTCTTTATTCCGTCGGAGACGGGGACTTTTATGAGCCTTTTGCCGTCAAAGCGTGCCATCTCGACATTCTTGTCTGCGGCGATAATTATTCCGTCCGCTTTTTCTATCTCATCGGCGCTCAGTACGTTTTTAGCTCCGCCCGAGCCGTTTGTCTCGGCTTTCAGCGGTATTCCGAGCTTCTCCCCCGCGTTCTCGAGCGCCTCCGCCGCCATGTAGGTATGGGCAATACCCGTGGGGCAGGCGGTGACGGCGAGAACTCGCGGAAAGGCTTTTGTATTTACCGTTTCCTTTGCCTTTTTGTCTGCTTTTTCCTCATATTTTGCTCTCTCGGCGCGGTCTATCGCAGCGAGAAATTCATCGGGGCTTTTTGCTGCGACAAGCTCCTTTACGAAGTCCGCATCCATGAGCATGGTCATGAGGCGCGAGAGCACCTCAAGGTGTACGTCTCCGTCATCGGGCGCTGCTATCATGAAGATAAGCTTCGTTTTCTCCCCGTCAAGCGCCGAGCAGTCTATTCCCGACGGCACGGTGAGAGCGGAGAGAGCGGGTGACTTTACTGCGGCGGATTTTGCGTGGGGAATTGCTATCCCTCCGCCGACCGCCGTGCTGCCCTGCGACTCGCGGGCAAGGATAGCCTTGCGGTATACCT
>CAKSEI010000182.1 GCA_934446285.1 uncultured Eubacteriales bacterium
GCTCTTGTCTCTTCGCGGATTTTAAAGCATTCAAACGACAAGGGCTATGAAATAAGCAAAAAGCAGAGCGAGAATGACAGACTGACGGGGTCGTATGTATACGAGCTGAATTATTTTACATATGCAAAGGAGATACGTCTTTTCGACCTCGCGGAATATCTGATTAAGGGCTTCAAAAAAATATACCGCGAGCAGAATGCCCTTACAATAAAAAGTAATCTGATGGGAAGAAAAGCGGGGGTCAAAATATCCGTTCTCAACCTCCTGCAGCAATTTGCAATGTACGGATATATTCTTTATAAGGTGCTTGCAAAGGGCATGTCTATCGGTAATATGACAATCTATACAGGCATAACCGCACAGTTTACGGGCGTGCTTAACGGACTTACCGGGACGTATCTTTCACTCAGTCGCGTCAGTCTAAATATATCGGAGCTGATTGACTTTCTTTCTATCAGACCTTTCGCAAAGGACGGCAGAGAAATCCCCGCTTTTGATTCCGAATCGTGCATAGAGTTTAAGAATGTATCATTCAGATATCCCGGGAGCGAAAACTATGCCTTAAAGGATTTCTGCCTGACTCTTCATGGTAATCAAAAGCTTTGTATTGTCGGAATGAACGGCGCGGGCAAAACGACATTTATAAAGCTGCTCCTGCGTTTATATAAGCCCGAAAGCGGAGAAATTCTACTAAACGGAGTAAGTATAGATAAATATGATTACAAAAAATATCTGAGGCTGTTTGCGCCTGTATTTCAGGATTTTCAGATACATGATATGCTTACTCTCGGGGAAAACATTGTCCTTACGAACGGTTACGATGAGGACAAGCTGAACACTCTATGTGATTACAGCGGGCTGAAAAATCTCGTGGATAAGCTGCCCAAGGGATACGGCTCTATGCCGAGTAAGTATATAGACCCCGAGGGCTTTGAGCCGTCGGGCGGCGAGGGGCAGAGAATAGCCATAGCGCGCGCGCTCTATCACGGCGGGAAAATGTATATTCTCGACGAGCCTACGGCAGCCCTCGACCCCAACGCAGAGTATGAGATATATACTCAATTTCACAATATGATAAAGGGCAAGACGGCGGTCATCATAACCCACCGACTGTCTGCGGTGCAGTTAGCCGATAAGGTTGCGGTATTCGAGAGCGGTCATGTCGCGGAGTACGGCACTCACGCGGAATTGTACGCAAAGGGCGGAATATATGCCGAGATGTTCGACAAACAGGCGCAGTTTTACCGTGATGCAGCGGAAAAGCCCGCCTGTGCAGAGGAGCAGTGAAAAATCTGTTTTTTTCGGTTCATTACAAAAGACTAACGGAGCGGTAAGTAAAAATGAGCATATTTGAATTTTTTAAAAAAAGAAAAAATCAGTCGGGGCAGAATTTCAAAACTACGGTTCAATCGTCGAAATTCCTGCTCGGATATATATGGCACAAAAAAGAGGGAAAGGGCTACGTCATACTGAAGTCGGTAATATATCTGCTGAACTCTCTGCTGCCGATAGCACTGATATACATGCCCGGACTTATTATCAACGAGCTGACGGGCGAGCGCCGCGCGGATGTCCTCGCTATATATGTGGGCATAACGACGGCTATCCCGCTGCTGCAGACTGCGGTTATATCGTCGCTTAACGCGCTGCTGAATAACCTCTACTTCAAGTTTTACTATAAAATAACCGCAGACTTTCTCGCACACAGCGCGGATATGGACTACAAGGTTATGGAAGACCCCGATATGGAGGATTTGCGCTCAGATGCGCAGAGCACCGCCGGGGGCAGCCTTGATATAATCGACCTTTTGGGCGAGCTTGCGTCATCGGTTATAAGCATTATCGCCTGCGCGTCGGTTATCTCGATACTTAATCCACTGCTGCTTATTGTCGTAATCTTTTCGGTTGTCTTTAATTACTATACAAACAAAGCCGCAAATGCGCGTGATTATGAGGTGTATAAAAAGACAAACAGATTTGACCGCGGCAGCACGTCCGTGCTCGATATTTTCAGACAGGCGAGGTATGCAAAGGAGATAAGGCTCTTCGGATTCAGGGATTATCTTATTGACATGTACAGAGAAAAGCGCAGAATGTCAAGAGAGGTATACGGTAAAAATCTGAAGTATAACGCACGGGACAGCATTCTCGGCGGAATTGTAGCATTTGCGCAAAATGCCGTTCTCTATATATACTTTGTGCATCAGGTCGTTTCCGGGCGTATCGCGGTCGGCAGCCTGCTTATATATATAGGACTTGTGCTGCAGTTTACCAGTTCCATATCCGGGATTACCCGACGTTGGCTGCGCCTTTCCGATCTCGGGCTGCGCGCCCGCGATTTTATAAATTTCATGTCACTGCCGCTCGACAGCACGGGTTCGGGCGAGCTTAATCCCGTATTTGATTCGGAGTCGGTTATAGAGTTTAAGAATGTCTGCTTCAAGTACCCCGGCAGCGATATATACGCACTGAAAAATCTCAATCTGACGGTAAGATGCGGACAGAGGCTTTGCATAGTCGGCGAGAACGGCTCGGGCAAGTCGACTTTCGTCAAGCTGCTTATGCGCCTTTATGTACCTTGCGAGGGAGAGATATTACTTAACGGAATAAATATTAACGAATATGACTATTCGGAATATTTAAGGCTTTTTGCCCCTGTTTTTCAGGATTACAATCTGTATAACCTTACTCTCGGTGACAATATCGTCATGGCTGACGGATATGATAAAGAGAGGTTGGTAAGCGCAGCCGAGCAGAGCGGTGCTGCGCGCCTTGCGGAAAAGAATACAAAAGGATACGATACGGTTATTTACAAGATGTTTGACGCCGACGGAATAGAGCCGTCGGGCGGCGAGGGGCAGAGAATAGCCATAGCGCGCGCGCTCTATCACGGCGGGAAAATGTATATTCTCGACGAGCCTACGGCAGCCCTCGACCCCAACGCAGAGTATGAGATATATACTCAATTTCACAATATGATAAAGGGCAAGACGGCGGTCATCATAACCCACCGACTGTCTGCGGTGCAGTTAGCCGATAAGGTTGCGGTTTTCGCGGACGGTCATGTAGCGGAGTACGGCACGCACGCCGAGCTGTACGCAAAGGGCGG
>CAKSEI010000183.1 GCA_934446285.1 uncultured Eubacteriales bacterium
CAGCCACGCGATGGGCAACGGTCCCGGCGATCTTCACGACTATCAGGAGATTTTTGAGAAAAACGACCGTGCAATAGGAGGATGCGTATGGGAGTGGTGCGACCACGCCGTTCTTACGGGTGTAAATGAAAGCGGAAGAAACAAATATGCATACGGCGGCGACTTCGGCGACTTCCCGAATGACGGCAACTTCTGCTGCGACGGACTTGTTTTCCCCGACAGAACGCCCTCCCCGGGGCTTTTGGAATTAAAATACGTGACCGCTCCCGTCACAGCCGACTTTGACGGGAAAGAGGTCACGGTACACAACAGATACGACTTCAAGAGCCTCAGGGGCATTATCCTTAAATGGGATGTAAGCGAGCGCGGAGAGCAAAAGAAAAGCGGCTCGCTCACGCTGCCCGACGTCGCGCCGCGGTCGTCATACAGTTTCACTCTGCCCGAAAGCACACGTAACGGCGAATATGTTTTTCTCACCCTGCGTTTTTTCGCACGGGAAAACGAGATTGCACACGCGCAGTTTTCTCTCTCAGACGACTTTAAAAAGCCGCAGCACACGCAAAGTGCTCCCGCGCCCACGCTTGAGCGGTCGGGCGACATCATAAAAATAAGCGCGGGAGAAACGCGCTATGTATACCGCGTTCACGACTGCTCATTTATTTCCGTCACGCGCGGCGGCAGAGAATACCTCGACTCTCCGCTTGAGATGAACGTATTCAGAGCGCCGACGGACAACGATCGCGAGTGGAGAGGCACATGGACGTGGGGATGCAGCTTTGACCGAGTGAAAATATATGCACTCTCGACCGAGACACGGATATTATCCGACAGGGCGGAGATACGTGCCGAGATACGCTTTACGGGAGTAAAAAATCCCGTATACGTGACGTCGAGCGTCATATATACGGTGTATTCGGACGGTGCTCTTGCTCTTGAGAGCAAGGCGCATGTCGGCGAGGGACTCGACATGCTGCCGCGTTACGGGGTGCGCATGGGGCTGCCTCTGTCATTTGATAAGGTAAAGTATCTCGGAAAAGGTCCGTATGAGGGCTACGAGGACACGCACCGCGCGTCGCTCGCGGGGATGTACGAGGCGACGGGCGACAGCATGATGACACATTACATACGCCCGCAGGAAAGCGGAAACAGGCATGGCTGCCGTGAGGCGGTAATATCCGACGGCGAGCGCCTCGTGCGCGTGCGCGGCAGGAGCTTTGACTTCTCGCTGCTCCCCTACACGGCAGAGCAGCTCGCGCGGGCGCCTCATGACCACGACCTGCCCGCGCCCGAGCGCAGAGTCCTCTGCGCAGACCGGCGTCAGAACGGCATAGGCTCGCACAGCTGCGGTCCGGAGCTGCTCGAAAAATATCGGTTTAACGAAAAAGAATTCACCTTTGAGTGTGAATTCTCGTTTGAATAATACCGCTGCGCGGGCTTTACCGCCAAAGGTCTGCAAAAGCTTTTGAAGTGAAATTAAAAGGCATCGGTTGCTTTTCCCGAAAAAAAGCCGCCGATGCCTTTCCTTATTTCTGTGATTTTGCGTCCTCGTAATGGAATACGTCCGCCACCTCGGATATCGATATATAAGCCTTTGCGTCTATGTCGTGCACTATCTCGCGCATTTTTCCGACTTGAAAGCGGTTTATGACTATGTAGATTATCTTTTTGTCCTTGCCGGAATAAAATCCCTTTGCGTCCATTACCGTAATGCCGCATTCAAACTCCTCCGAGAGCGCGGCGCATATCTTTTCCGCCTTTGATGTGATAATATTAGCTGCCTTAGAGCGGTCTATGCCCTCTACGATAAAGTCGACTGTCTTGAGCGCAGCGCCGTATGTGACGATGGAATAGAGCGGCAAAATCCAGCTGTCCGCGACAATGCCGCATATTATGTAAAGAATCACATTATACGCCATGACGAACGTGCCGACGGTGACTCCGAGCCTTTTCGCAAATATGACTGCCATAACCTCTATGCCGTCCATAGCTCCGCCGTACCTTATGGCAAGCCCGCTGCCGAGTCCCGAGATAAAGCCACCGAAAAGTGCGCACAGCAAAAGATCCTTTCCCGCTAAAGGAGAGGCGACGCTTACATCCACCGGCAGAACGTCTGTTATCAGCCACGCGGAGAGTGAGTATACCGAGACGGTAAAGAGCGCATAAACGGTAAACCGTGCACCCTGCTTTTTTAATCCTACAAAGAAAAGCGGAATGTTCAATACGAGCAGAAAAAACGACAGACCGAGCCTGCCTCCCGTCAACTGAGCAAGCAGCATTGACGTGCCGGATATGCCGCTGTCATAGAGATTTACGGGTGAGAGAAAGAGCGTAACGCCCACAGCATTTATTATACCCGCAGCAGTCAGCAATAAGAAATTGAGCGCCCTCAGCTTTTTTAAATCATCTTTCAATCAGTCACCTCTTTTCGCTTTTTATTAGAACCCGAGCTTTTCAAGCCATTTCACAAGCAATGCCGACCACTGCGCCGTATGCGGGAATGTCTCCTCGCAAAGTCCGACCCCGTGCCATCCCTCGGGGAAAATATGCATCTCGTAAGGTATCTTCTTTTCGCTCAGGGCAAGAGCCATGAGCAGCGAATTCTGCACCGGGACTATATCGTCCTCCGCCGTGTGCCAGATAAACATGGGCGGGCAGTCGTCGGGGACGTTCTTTTCTCCCGTGAGCTTAAGTGCGAGAGCTTCATCTCCGAGCGTGATATTCTTTTTCGTGCCCGCGTGGGTATATTCACCGAGAGTAGCGACGGCATAGCAGAGCACCGCCGCATCAGGACGGCAGGACATTTTGTCTATCTCGTCCCCGTCGTCTTTTCCGTAATCAAAGTGCTCAGCAGCCATGACGGCGAGGTGTCCGCCCGCAGACGAACCGCAGACGGCTATCTTATCGGGCAGGACGTTCCATTCCTCCGCGTGATATCTCACCGTCCTTATCGCGCGCTGCACGTCGAGCAGCTCTGTAGGATAAGTGTAGGGAGCGACACGGTAGTCTACCGTAACTGCATTTATGCCGCGCGACTGCAGATACTGCGCATATGCCTTATCCTCGTGCCATGCGCGTCCCTGATATCCGCCTCCCGCGCACACAACG
>CAKSEI010000184.1 GCA_934446285.1 uncultured Eubacteriales bacterium
GTACGACGGGAGGACGCTCGTTTGCTTAAGTGTTATGTGGATGCCCGAGGGGGACGAAAGGCTGAATATTTATCTGCGTGACCCGTCGCTGCACGCTCTGCGTGCCGCAAACTATAAGCTGTGCGTCGTCTCGCCCGACGCGCGGGGCAGGGGACTGCAGAGGAGCACGGGGGAAGAGCTTATAAGACACGCGCGCGAGCACGGCATTGAGCTTTTATGTGCCACGGCATATTCGGAAAATATCTACAGCATAATAAATCTCGGCGCGCTCGGCTTTGAGTGCGACGGCGAAATACAAAAATACGGCATGAGCCGACTGCTCTTTTATCGGAGGTTATCGGATTGAAGGATAATTACGGAGCTTTTCTCAAATATCGCGGGGAATATCCCGTTTTTAAATTCACGGGATATGACTATACTCTCGACGAGAGGGAGCTTAAAATCTCATATAATTTTTCGATACCGTCCCTTGCCGATTTTCACCCCGAATGGCGCATACCGCGTCTGCGCAAATGCGACACTTACGGGGACAGCCTTGAGCGGCTTGTCTTTTCGCTCGGTATGGCGGAGCTTGTAAGCTATTATAAATGCGTTTGCAGTCCGAGGATTGAGATAGAGTGCGCTTCGCTTGATACGTCAGAGTCGGCGATGTGGTGGAGTCAACTCTACAGGCTCGGGCTGGGCGAATTTCTCTACACAAACGGAATACCGACAGATAAGCCGACGGCGGATATAGTCTCCTCCGGTGTTGTTCTCCCGCGTGTAAGGGCACTCGGGGCGGACGCGGCTGATCGCACGCTTATTCCGATAGGCGGGGGCAAGGACTCAGCCGTTACATGCGAGCTGCTGCGCGAAAAAACCGACAGATACGCTTTTGTCATAAACTCGCGGGGCGCGACCGACGAGACGGCGCGCGCGGCGGGGCTTGCCGACAAGACGGTAAAAGCGGTAAGGACGCTTGACCGCAATCTGCTTGACTTAAATGCCCGCGGATTTCTCAACGGGCACACGCCCTTTTCTGCCGTTGTCGCCTTTTCTTCCGTGCTTGCCGCATACATAAACGGTATAGGAAACGTCGCACTCTCAAACGAATCAAGTGCAAATGAATCGACCGTAGCAGGCTCGGACGTCAACCATCAATATTCAAAGAGTTTTGAATTTGAAAAGGATTTTATCGAATACGAAAAAAAGTATATAGGCTGCGGAGTGAAATACTACAGCCTTCTGCGCCCGTGGACGGAGCTGCATATAGCCTCAGAATTTTCGCGTCTGCGCGATTATCACGGCTTTTTCCGCAGCTGCAATGCGGGCAGCAAGACGAACTCATGGTGCGGCGTGTGCCCGAAGTGCCTTTTTGTCGCAGTTATTCTCTCGCCGTTTCTCTCGCGTGAAGAGATAATAAATATTTTCGGCAGGGACATTCTCGACGATCCCGCGCTTACCGAGACGCTCGAGAAGCTCGCGGGGGTGCTCCCCGAGAAGCCTTTTGAGTGCGTCGGGAGCAGGGGCGAGGTCAATGCCGCCCTTGCCGCTGCGTGTGAGCGGGATGGGGAGATGCCTTATCTCTTAAGGTACTACCGCGACAGTATGCCGCATACGGGCGATAAAATTTCGGATTACCTTTCGGCATATTCCGATAATGCGATACCGTCCCATGACCTGCGGGCGCTTACCTTAGCGAGATGCTTTGATGAGAAGATAGGCGCGCTCGTGCGAGGCAAGAGGGTCCTGATACTCGGCTACGGCAGAGAGGGGCGCTCGACATATGCTCTGCTTAAGCGTTTGGGATGTGCCGCACGCATAGGCATTGCCGATATGAAAACGCCCGATGACGCACCGTGCGATGCGGTACTGCATACGGGAGAGGGATACCTCGACGCTTTAGACTTATACGATATAGTATTCAAGTCGCCGGGCATAGTCCTCCCGCGCGATGTCTCGGCTTACTCCGCCGAGATAACCTCGCAGACCGAGCAGTTTCTTGATTTCTACGGAAAAAATACTATCGGTATTACGGGAACAAAAGGCAAGTCGACTACCTCTACCCTGTTGTATCACGTTTTTAAAAGCGCGGGTGTGCCGTGCGTTTTAGGCGGGAATATAGGCATACCGCCCTTTGAAATGACAGGCGGCATCGCGCCGGAGGACACGGCGGTGCTTGAGCTTTCCTGCCATCAGCTTGAGAACTGCCGTGTAAGTCCGCGTGTATCTGTTCTTCTGAATTTTTATGAGGATCACCTCGACCACTACGGCACGTATGAGAAGTACACGCAGGCAAAGAGAAATATATACCGTCACGCGGGCGGGGACAGCATACTTATAAAAAGCCCGGAAATCTCTGCGCCAGATGCGCGAGGCAGGGTTGATGATATCAATACGGGTATATTGCCGTTTGACGACCTCTGCGCGCTCGGCTCTCGGCTGCACGGGGAGCACAATCTCTATAACTGTGCCGCTGTCCTCGCAGCCGCGCGGACTGTCGCGCAGATAAGCAACGGGCTTTTCACAGAGGCGGTGAAGAGCTATGAGCCGCTGCCGCACAGGCTCGAATACATAGGCGAGGTGCACGGCATACGCTGGTACGACGACTCTATATCCACGACCGTACAAAGTGCCGAGAGTGCAGTGCGTGCGATACCCGGTGATGTTACGCTGCTCGTCGGCGGCATGGACAGGGGAATAGATTATTCGTCCCTTGCCGACTTTATTTCGCGCGGCGAGGTGAAGAGAGTAATACTCATGTACGAATCGGGCGAGCGGATAAGAGAGATGCTGCCCGCAGTTATCACGGGTGTATACACCGTGCGCGACCTGCGGGAGGCTGTAGCGCTTGCAAAGTCGATAACTCCTCCGGGAGATGCGTGCGTGCTGTCGCCAGCCGCGGCAAGCTACGGTCACTTTAAGAATTTCGAGGAGCGCGGTGAGCGCTTTAAGAAATTTGTTTCAGGCAGCGTTTAACAAGCTTTTCGCAAGCTTTTCGAGAAAAGCTTGGCAAAAGCTTTTGAATAAGAAATGCCTCATCTTTTCTCAGCCGTTGAAGTTCATTGAAGCTTTTTG
>CAKSEI010000185.1 GCA_934446285.1 uncultured Eubacteriales bacterium
CCATTACGTAAAGCGCGGTATGTAATGCAAAATAGAAAAAGATACGGAATTCGCTCGGAATTCCGTATCTTTTTTTATTTTACAGAGTCAGGCGTCTATATACTTGCTCTCCTTGAAGAGTGCGAGCATTACCGTATATTTTGTCATAGGCTCATTGCGCGAGATTATGACCGACTCAAACTCTCCCGTGCCTACGAGGATTTTCTTGTTAAAAGCCCAGATAATGGCGCTCAGCGTCTCATCATCAATTCCCGGATATTTCTCGAAAAGCTCCTCTCTGTCGATTAATCCTTCCTCTGTCTCATCAGATACTGAAACGTCATATCCGCGGTACTTTTCGTATCTGTAAACGGTACGGGCGAAGAGCCCTCTCAGTATCTGCGTATCCGAAATGCCCTCAAGGTCAGTTGTGACGATCAGTCCCGCCGAGAGTGCCCATTCGACGGCGGAACGGTATTTCTCGTCAACGGAAAACTCGGGAGTATCCGGCGGCAGGGTATACTCGGGCTTCCCACTCATGCGGTAGAGTGTTTCGAGCAGGAAAGGCATATTCTCAAAGTTTGCAAATCCGAAAATCTTATCGGACTCTGCGTCCATATATCCGTTATCTACGACGTATCTCAAAGCCGTAAGGTCAATGGTATTCGGTATGTCGTCATACGAATATTTGTTGAAGAGTTCTCCGCTCGACTGCGAGCCTAAGAAGACATGCGCGTAATAGTCGGTATTGAGAATGCCCGTAGATAACTCGAAGATACGCGTAACCTCATCAAACGTGTCCGAGAGGCTCTTATAGTCACGTTTTGAGTCGCCGTCAAACGATACGAGAATATCATCCTTAGTAGAGTAGGCATAGTCGCGCGTTATTATCGAGCCGTCGCTTATTATCGCCATATCGCGCGCCTCGGGGCTGAGTACATCCTTTCCCGCGATAAGACGTGAGTCGTAGTCAAAACCGAAGAGATTGAGCACGGTCGGGAGTATGTCTATTGTCGAGCAATACGTGTCTACCTCTTTTGTTAAGCGCGGGGAATAGCATATAAAGCTGTTGCGGTACATTTCAAAGCGTCTGTCGACTTTCTTTCCCGCAAGCTCGTTGTATTCATCGTCCGTAAGCCCATAGGGATAGTGGTCATTTGTCAGAACGATTACGGTGTTATCCGAAATTCCCGCCGCATCAAGGCGGTCAAGCAGATACTCGAGAGCATACTCAAGCTCAAGGTTGCAAGCAATGTAAGCCTTGACCTCTTCACTGTAATTGAGCTCCTCTACCTTTTCGCGGTTTTTTGCACTCATATTATTTTTCCAGTCGTACTGATAGTGACCGCTGAAAGTCATATAATATGCGCAGAACCTCTGCCCGCCGTCGATATAATCATCGACCGATTTCTGCATCATTTCAAGGTCGGATGCGGGCCACTGCATAGACATATCAAGTCCGTTGTCCGCACTTTTGAATATATACCCCATATTCGGATGGGTAGAATCGCGGTTATAGTACGAACCGTTGTAGTTATGGTAAGCGTAAGAGGTCACCCCCTCGGTCTTGAAAATATTTCCGTAGCAGAAGGGCAGGTAGTTATTCTGTGAGGCGTACATGCTCGCAATTGACTTCTTACGTGTGAGGTCGGGGAAAAGCCCCATGCAGAATGTATACTCGCCGTTTGTCGTATTATTGGAAAAACTGCCGTAGTAATTTTTAAAGACAATGCCGCCGTGGGTCAGCTTATAGAGAGCGGGGGTCAGCTCCTCGCTTATAAAATACGGAGAAAAACTCTCCGCGCACAGCGCGATAAGATTGCAGTCGGAGAAGATACCCGTATATTCGTTCTTAGACGTCGGATATAGGGTGGACAGATATTCGTCAAGCTCGGAAAGCTTCTTGTCGTTCGTGCCGTCTGAGAGCTTTTTAAAATCTATATCAAGCATATTGTACTTTTTACTGTCGTCAATCTTTACGGGCTTGTCCGTCATTCGCCCCGAGAAAACCGAATCTGTACCCGAGCCGAATATTATATTTTTCAGTTCAAGACGAGCTGTTGAGATAAGACCTATATTCTTTACGCTTGTCTCGGTCGGGGTGGCACTGTCCCGATAGAGATTGTATACCGAATATCTGCTGTTGCTGCGCATATACATAAGCCCTATGCACGAGAAATGCAGGCAGACACAAAGCACAACGGAAAAAGCGCCGATAAGCGGTTTCTTGCGCTCAAAAACAAGCTTTTTCTTCAGAACAAGAATATAAAGGGCAATGAGAGGCAGGAGCAGAACGAGGATTTTCCATTTTGCTTTAAAAACTGCATAGAGCATCTGTCGCCAGAAATTAGTCACCGCGTCAGCGCCCGTGTTAACCTGCCATACGGACATAAATTCGCTGAAGATGGAGTTGTACACGAGCTGCGTCTCGAAATAAAGCGTTATCAGCGTATTTACCGTGAGCACGATAACGCGGTTTGCGCCGTCGCGAAAAAATGTGCACAGCGCATAGACAAGAAGCCCGACAGCACATGCGAACATAACGGTATAAATTATCTTTGTCGGCAGTTCTCCGTATACGAAAATATGGAGAACAACCTCAGAATAAACAGTCATGAACACACATGCGATAAGGCAGAATAAATCATTAAATTTCAGGCTTTTTATTGTATTCTTCATTTTTCACTCCGTTACGCTATATTATATCCCAAAGAGCTTTTTTTGTCAATCTCGCAAGCCCGAACTGTCAGAGAAAGCGTTTTATCGCAAAAACCTTTATTTTTTTCGCAGAATTTGATATAATATACGGTAAAGAAGTCTGCGGAGGAAAAAATGAGCAATTCGGTTTTTGACGAGATAAAAAAACTCAGACGAGATATTGAATACCATTCCAAAAAATATTATGTTGACGACGAGCCTGAGATATCCGACTTTGACTATGACATTTTGTTCCGCAGGCTGACGGAGCTTGAAAGAGAGCACCCGGAGTTTTACGACCCGTCGTCTCCTACGGTGAGAGTGGGTGGAAAAGCGCTTGATAAATTTGAAAAATTCACGCACAACGTGCCGCTCAAGAG
>CAKSEI010000186.1 GCA_934446285.1 uncultured Eubacteriales bacterium
TTATATACCACAGACCGTGTTGGATTTTGTATTGCCTCAGTTATCGTCGCAGTTCTCCCAGTTGTGATAAACCTCTTGGACATCGTCGTTGTCCTCGAGATGCTCAAGCAGCAGGTTCATGTGTCGTATGTCCTCCTCATCCGAAAGGGTAACATAAGTGGAGGGTATCTTGTCCTTTTCCGCGCTCTCAAGCGTGTATCCCTTTGACTCAAGAGCTTCTCTTACCGCACCGAGGTCTGAGACATCCGTGAATATCTCGTATACTCCGTCCTCTCCGCGGAAGTCCTCCGCTCCCGCCTCAAGTGCAGCCTCCATCAGCTCGTCTTCATTTATCTTCTCGTCCTCGTCAACTATCACGATATGTCCCTTGTCCTCAAACATAAAGCTGACACAGCCCGTCTGACCGAGATTTCCGCCGAATTTATCGAAATAGTGGCGCATGTCCGACGCAGTTCTGTTTCTGTTATCCGTCGTGGTATAGACTATAACGGCGACGCCCGACGGACCATAGCCCTCATAGTACAGCTCCTCGTACTCAACGTCCGTCTCGCCCGCTGCCTTTTTGATTATACGGTCAATATTGTCGTTAGGTACGTTGTTGCTCTTTGCTTTCGCTATAAGGTCGCGCAGCTTTGAGTTTGAGGCCGGGTCTGCCCCGCCCTCTTTTATCGCGATGGAGATTTCCTTACCGATCTTAGTAAAGACCTTCGCTCTCTGGGCGTCGCTTTTCTCCTTTTTGTGCATTATATTTTTCCACTTGGAATGTCCTGACATAGCTCTATCTCCTTAAATTTTCTCGGGTTTTCTTAAACAAATGAGGTCGAATGCGTTGCCGAGCGTCTGCTTTGTCGCCGCGGTAAGTCGCACTCGTGAGTCACGCGCACGCGCATCCTCCTCTGTGACTATCCTACACTCGTGATAAAAACGGTTGAACGCCGCGCACACGTCGAGGATATACCTCGCGATAACCGACGGCTCGTACTCGCGCATTGCCTGCTCCACCTTTTCCCCGAAAAGCGAAAGCTGCTTTGCAAGCTCGTTTTCCGTCTCATCAAGGTACTCTCCCGGTGTTTCCGGCACTGCCCCCGCCTTATCAAGCACCGAGCAGCAGCGCGCGTAAGTATACTGAACGTAAGGACCGGTATTGCCCTCAAATGACAGTGCGTCGTCCATTACGAAGTTTATATCCTTTATCCTGCTGTTCGATAGATAATAGAAGATAACCGCTCCGACACCGACAGCCTCAGCCGTCTCGTCCCGCTTCTCAAGATCGGGGTTTTTCTCTTTAATTATATCGGCAACCTTGTCTATAGCCTCACGAAAGAGGTCCTTTAGGAGGATTACATTGCCCGTCCTCGTCGCTAACTTCTCGCCGTTTATGCTCACGGTGCCGTAGGGCACGTGCACAAGCTCGTCGTACCAATCATAGCCCATAAGCTCCACGACCTTGAACCACTGTGCAAAGTGCAGGCTCTGCCCCGCGCTCGTGACATATATCGCTTTGTCAAAGTTATACGTCCTCTTGCGGTAGACGGCGGCAGCGATATCGCGCGTGGGATAGAGCGTCGAGCCGTCGCGCTTGAGTATAAGGCAGGGAGGCATATTGTATTCCGAGAGGTCGACGATGGACGCGCCGTCGTCAATTTTCAAAAGCCCCATCTCGCGCAGCTTCTCAACCTGCTCGGGCATTTTATCCGTGTAAAAGCTCTCTCCCTTATAGCTGTCAAAGGTTATTCCGAGCTGCTTATACGTCTTTTCGTATTCCTCAAGGCTTATCGCAATAAAACGCTTCCAGAGCGCGGTATTCTCCGCGTCCCCCTGCTCGAGCTTGTGAAACTCGGCGCGTGCGCAGTCGTTAAGAGCGGGGTCTCTCTCCGCCTCGGCATGGAATTTAACATACAGTGCGACGAGAGCGTCTATCCCGCCCTTATTTATCGTATCGTCGTCGCCCCACATTTTATAAGCCGTTATAAGCTTGCCGAACTGTGTTCCCCAGTCTCCGAGATAATTTATGCCTATGCATTTATATCCCGAGAATTCATGTATCTTCTTGAGCGAATGCCCTATGACGGTAGTACCGAGATGCCCGATATGGAAGGGCTTAGCGACATTGGGCGACGAATAGTCGAGGACGACCGTCTTTCCCTTTCCCGTCTCGGACGAGCCGTATTTTTCGCCCGCCGCAAGGACCTTTTCGACCGTGCTCTCGGAGAATGCGCCCGAGAGCTTAAAATTCAGATATCCGCCGTCGGCACTCACGTGCGCGATATTTTCGTCGGAAATACCGTCGGCAAGCTCGCCGGCGATAGCATTCGGCGCTTTACGCATCACGCGGCTGAGCTTAAAGCAGGGCAACGCTATATCGCCCATGGATAAGTCGGGCGGATACTCGAGCATACCGACTATATCATCAGCCGAGATATCGGTTGCGGGAGCACCTTCTTTAATGCACTGAAGTATCTCATCCGCTATATGTTTCTTTATTTCCGTCATATTACGTTCCTTAACAATTTACTGGTTTTATTTTACCATAAAAATGCGTCTTTTACAATATATTTCACGCAGAAAACCGCCCGTCAGGCGGTTTTGCTTTTCACGGCTTTGGATGCTGCCGTCACTCTGTCAACGGTCATGCGCACATCTCTCATCTCCGTGTACGAGAGCTGTTTGAAAGCCATCATGGTATTAAGCTCCGATAGCATATTGTTTTCCGTTAAGAGTGTCTTATACGCGTACTTCGGCATTACCGCCCTGCAGTTCGACACTATTACGTATGAGTGAAAGGCTATGTTGACAAATCCGTCGCGGCGCAGTACATTCTTAAGAACCTCGGTCATATATCCGTTCTTCTCATACGGATTGTCGACCTCGGTGCACCCCCCATGCTCGTCGTAAAAGAGCCACGGTCCTCTCTGCGGATTATCAAGTCTGCCGACGCTTGTCACTATCGATATGACGGCTATACCCGAACGCGTGACCATAACGGCGTCCGCAGTTGCCGGCGGATTTCCGCGCACGTTCACGGTAGCGCCGACAATGACCTTTTTACCGAAGGC
>CAKSEI010000187.1 GCA_934446285.1 uncultured Eubacteriales bacterium
CCGCCCGCGCAGGAAGAGGATAATTTTACGCCGTAGGCTTAACAGAGGAGAAACCCTCGCCGGGGGTTTCTCCTGTGTTTTGTATACAGTATTTGTCGTTTTTCGTGAAAAGCAACGTAAAAGCTTTTGTATAAGAAAAGTTTCGCCTGCCCTCTTATTTAAAGTTTTTTTGCCGAGCTTCTTACAAAAAGCTCGTAAAAGCGCAGAAATCCTCATCGAGGTTTCTGCGCCTTTAACATTATCACTTTCTGCCGTATACTGCGCTCTCACCGAGCTTTTTTTCAATTTCGAGCAGTCTGTTGTATTTCGCTGCGCGCTCACTGCGACAGGGTGCGCCCGTCTTTATCTGCCCGCAGCCGAGAGCTACGGCGATATCCGCGATATACGTGTCCTCAGTCTCGCCCGAGCGGTGACTCATTACCGCCGCGTACCCGTGGCATTGAGCTGTAAGCACGGTATCAAGCGTCTCGGAAAGAGAGCCTATCTGATTCGGCTTTATCAGCACGGCGTTCGCCGCGCCCTTTTTAATTCCCTCAAGCAGTCGCTCCTTGTTTGTCACAAAAAGGTCGTCCCCAACTATCTGCGTACCCGCAAGTCGCGAGGTTATTTCGGCAAAGCCGTCGAAATCCGTCTCCGCGAGCGGGTCTTCTATTGATATTACGGGATAGCCGTGCACGAGCCTTTCAAAATATTGCGATAGCTCCCCGCCCGTCAGCGTTTTGCCCCGCTTGGGCAATGTGTATTTTTCACCGTCGTACCAGTCGGAGACGGCAGCGTCAAGAGCAATAAAAACATCCACCCCCGGTCGGTATCCCGCCTCATCCACGGCGGAACAAAGAAAATCAAGCGCCCGCTCGTCCGAATCAAGGTCGGGGGCAAATCCGCCCTCATCTCCCACAGCAACGGAATATCCCTCATTTTTAAGAAGTTCTCTCAGTGCGTGATATACCTCCGTACCGATTTTCATTGCTTCGGTAAAACAGCACGCCCCGCTCGGAACTATCATGAACTCCTGTATATCGATATTGTTGCCCGCATGTGCCCCGCCGTTGAGAATATTCATCATCGGAACCGGCATTATCCGCGCGCCCGCTCCGCCTAAATATCTGTACAGCGGCATACGGTAAGCGGCGGCCGAGGCACGAGCTGCGGCAAGCGAGACGGCGAGCACTGCGTTTGCCCCGAGGGCTGATTTATTATATGTTCCGTCTTTTTTTATCATTGCCGCGTCCGTGTAAAAAATATCGTCGGCGTCCGTACCGCAGAGTACCTGCGCTATTTCCTTTTCAACGTGGGACACGGCTTTGCTTACACCGTCCCCGCCGTATTCACTTCCTCCGTCCCTCATTTCGTAAGCCTCATACTTACCCGTTGACGCACCCGACGGCACGCTCGCCTCTCCCGTCTGTCCGTTCTCAAGCGTGACATACGCCTTTACCGTAGGCTTTCCGCGCGAATCAAAAATCTGCATTGCGTGAATTTCCGAAATCTTCATCTTATCCCTCCGCGCTATTATTTACCGGAACGAACGCAGTTTATACAAAAGGAAAAAGAACGATATAAAAACCGTTCTTTCAATCCTCAATATCAACATTGATTCTTTTACCGTCAAGGTTTGCGACACTCTTCATAACCGTTCTTATCGAGCGTGCAATTTTGCCGTGCTTACCTATGACCTTGCCCATATCGTCGGGCGCTACGCTCAGCTTAAGCGTGACTCCCGTCGCTTCCTCGTCACCCGTGACAGTCACACTGTCGGGGTCGTCGACAATCGCTTTAGCAATATCGGAAAGGGTTTTTTTAAGTTCAGCCATTATTCACCGCCGACTCAGTCGATAACGCCGCTCTTCTTGAGAAGGTCCTTAACGGTATCGGTGGGCTGAGCGCCGTTTGCAATCCACTTCTTAGCAGCCTCTGCATCAATCTTTATCTCTACGGGAGAGGTAAGAGGGTTGAAGTAGCCTATCTCTTCAATAAATCTGCCGTCACGGGGATATCTCGAGTCCGCAACAACAACTCTGTAAAACGGTGCTTTCTTAGCTCCCATTCTCTTAAGTCTGATTTTAACCATTGTTATTTCCTCCGAAATTGTTTTTATGTTAGAAAGGCATTTTGTATTTGCCTTTTTTACCGAATTTTTTCATAAATTTGCCGTTTGACAGCTCTTTCATGATTTTTCTCATCTGCTCAAATTGCTTGAGCAGCTTGTTTACATCCTCGACCTTTGTTCCGCTGCCCGCCGCGATTCGCTTTCTGCGGGAAGCGTTGATTATATCGGGACGAAATCTCTCTGCGGGCGTCATGGATAGGACTATCGCCTCCATGCGGTCGAGCACCTTTTCGTCTATCTGCGCACCCTTGAGAGCGTTTGCGTTCACGCCCGGCATCATTCCGAGTATCTGCTCCATAGAGCCCATACCTCTTACCTGCCTCATCTGGTCAAGGTAATCGTCAAGGGTAAAGGCGTTCTCGCGCATTTTTTTTTCAAGCTCGGCTGCTTTCTTCTCATCAAAGGCAGACTCCGCTTTCTCAATAAGGGAAAGCATATCGCCCATACCGAGTATACGCGATGCCATCCTGTCGGGGTAGAAAGGCTCAATAGCGTCGAGCTTCTCACCCGTACCGACAAATTTTATCGGCTTGCCCGTCACGTATCTGACCGAGAGCGCCGCGCCGCCGCGTGTATCGCCGTCAAGCTTTGTGAGGATAACTCCCGATATATCGAGCATTTTATTGAATGTCTCGGCGACGTTGACCGCATCCTGACCGAGCATCGAGTCGACAACGAGCAATATCTCGTCGGGAGAAACGCATTCCTTTATCCTAACAAGCTCATTCATCATTTCTTCGTCGACATGGAGTCGCCCCGCTGTGTCGATAAAGAGCATGTCGCAGCCTCTTCTTTTCGCCTCGTCAAGCGCCTTTTTTGAAATATCCACAGGGTCGCGCGAGCCGTTTACCGAAAAAACAGGCACATCGATCTGTGCGCCGACGACCTCAAGCTGCTTAACTGCTGCGGGGCGGTATACGTC
>CAKSEI010000188.1 GCA_934446285.1 uncultured Eubacteriales bacterium
GTCAACAACCTCGCCCGCAGCTATAAGGTTTGCGACCTGCGGGTCAAGAACATTTATAAGCGACATTCACAGCCTCCGTTTAATCAAGCATTTTTTTGATTTCATATAAAAAGTTCATTGCCTCTATGGGGGTGAGCGTATCGACGGAAAGGTCACGCAGCTTTTCCTTTATCTCCTGCATAGAAATGTCATCTATCGACATATTTTCAATCACGTTCTCCTCAGTCTGCGAGCGGGAAAGGTGTACGGGCGTTCTCTCTCCGTTCTCGATACTGCCTAAAATTTCCCGTGCGCGGTCAATAACCTTCGCGGGGACACCCGCTAACTTTGCTACGTCTATACCGTAGCTGTCGTCGGCAGCGCCTCTTACTATCTTGCGCAGAAAGATTATTTCCCCGTTCTTTTTTCTTGCGGCGATATTGTAATTAACCACGCCGTCGGTCTGTGACTCCATGTCCGTCAGCTCATGGTAATGAGTGGCGAAAAGGGTCTTGCACTTAAGCTTCTCCGCCGTGTATTCAGCGACTGCGCGAGCGATACTCATACCGTCAAAAGTGGATGTTCCCCTGCCTATTTCGTCGTATATGACAAGCGAGCGGCATGTCGCATTTTTCAGAATATAAGCGACCTCGTTCATCTCGATCATGAAAGTCGAGCGCCCCGAGGCAAGATCGTCGGACGCGCCGACTCGGGTAAACAACTTATCGACTATACCGATATGAGCACTCGCGGCGGGGACGAAAGAGCCGGCCTGGGCGAGGATGCATATGACGGCGGTTTGACGCATATACGTTGATTTCCCCGCCATATTAGGTCCGGTTATCAGAGCGAGACGGTTATCCCCGGTATCAAGATAAGTGTCATTCGGCACAAAGTAGCTGTCGCGAGAGAAAGCCTCGACAACCGGGTGTCTGCCGTCCTTTATATCGATTACGTCACCCGTATCGACATACGGACGTACATAATTATTTCTGAATGCGCTCTCCGCGAGAGAACAGAGTGCATCAAGCTTCGCGAGGGCAAAGGCAGCCTGCGAAATGCGCTCGCGGTTGTCGGCAACAAAACCCGCAAGCTCACAGTATAGCTCATACTCAAGCTTGCCGTCGCGGTCTGCAGCACCGAGAATGGTTGCCTCGAGCTCCTTTAATTCATCCGTTATATATCTTTCGCAGTTTACGAGCGTCTGTTTCCTTATATATCTCTCCGGTACGCTGTCCGTATAAGACTTTGATACCTCTATGTAATAGCCGAAAACCTTGTTATAGCCTATCTTCAGCTTGGGTATGCCCGTCTCCTCGCGTTCCTTTTGCTCAATTGAATCAAGATACTCTTTCCCGTGGTCAAGCATGTTGACAAGCCTGTCAACGTCCTCATTGTATCCCTGTCTTATAAAGCGCCCTTCCCTTACGGAAAACGGCGGGTCATCCACTATCTCAGTGTCGATGCGCTCTACTATATCGGAGGTATCTCCGAGCTCGTTGCACAGTGAAGCAAGCATACCTGCGCTGCTGTCTCCTATAAGCTCTTTTATTCTCGGAATAAGAGAGAGCGTCGAACATATAGCGCGTAAATCCTTGCAGCCCGACGTGCCGTATATCACACGACTCATCAGTCGCTCCATATCGCGAACTTCGCGCATAATCTCGGAAATCTCCGAGCGCACTATCATGTTTTCATACAGGCTCTCAACCGCGTCAAGCCGTGCGTTTATCGCGTCTGCGTCGACGAGCGGCTGCTCTATCCATTTGCGAAGCATACGAGCGCCCATAGCGCTCTTCGTCCTGTCTATCGCCCATAAGAGTGAGCCGCGCGTCTCGCCCGTTCTCATAGTCTCGGTAAGCTCGAGCGAGCGGCGGGTGTTAATGTCAATATCAAGATACTGCTTATCGGAATATACCTTTACCGTCTTAAAATACGACGATGCAGTGCGCTGGTTTTCTTTCATATAGTCAAGCAGTGCGCCGACCGAGCGAACCTGCGTCGGGAAATATAGTCCGAGGGACGCGGGGGCGCTGCCGAACTGAGCGACTATCAGCTGCTCGGAAAAAGACAGCTCAAAGCGCTCGGCGGCGTTATCTGTCACCATGCACTCGGGACGCGAGAAGAAATAGTCGAAAAGTGCCCTGTCACTGCGCTTCGGCACATTCATTATGACCTCGGCGGGTGAGTATACCGCCATTTCGTTTAAAAGCTTTTCGGACAGCCCCTCCCCGCTCAGACGCGTGGTACAGATATCGCCCGTCGAAACATCGGCGAAAGTCACACCAGTCTCGCCGTCGTCAAAGCATATGCTCGCTATATAGTTATTCCTGTCGTCGACGAGCATCGTGTCCTCGGTTACAGTCCCCGGGGTCACTATACGCGTTATCTCACGCTTAACAAGCCCCGTCGCATGCGCGGGATCTTCCGTCTGCTCACATATGACTATCTTGTGTCCCAGCTTTACGAGCTTCGATATATACGTATCCGCGCTGTGATACGGAACGCCGCACATGGGAGCGCGCTCCTTCTCTCCGCAGTCTCTGCCCGTGAGCGTCAGTCCTATCTCGCGCGAGACTGTCTTTGCGTCATCAAAGAACATCTCGTAGAAGTCACCGAGACGGTAGAAGAGTATCGCATCAGGGTACTCTGACTTAACGGACAGATACTGCTCCATCATAGGGGTCATGCCTATTGCCCCCTGCTCTTGCAGCCCCCGCACGAGGAGCAGTCTCCCGTGCATGAACGCTTGCCCGTAACACGGAATGATATCTCATCGTTTATGAGGCTGATAATGTCGCTGTATTCCTGCTCTGCCTGCTGATACTCGATATATACGGGGTGCTCGGTTATGAGGGCGGTAAGCTCGGATATTCTCTTCTCTATTACCGCGACGAAGTCCGCGTCCGGCTCATCCTTTGAATACTCCATGGTCATGGCCTTTTGCTGTACCGTATACTCTGTGAGCAGCCTGTTGAAAGCCTCGTCATGTTCATACATATCTTTTGCAGCGAGCAGTCT
>CAKSEI010000189.1 GCA_934446285.1 uncultured Eubacteriales bacterium
GCCGTGGCAAGTCCCATCGGCAGCAGCGTGTCCGCAAACATAACCGAGGTAAAATACGCTCCCGGTATGCGCACGGCGGCAATGGCTGTTATATTGTGAAAAAATGACAGCACCGAGCGCCCGCACGCGCAGAAATAGCCGCTGAAGCAAAAGTGAATTCCCGCAAAGATGCAGTCCCATGAGTAACCGTGCAGATACTGTGCGCCCGTTTTCACTACCTGCGCCCCGTCCTGCGTTCCCGCATCGGTGAAAAATCCCACTGTGCTCTCTGCGAAAATGTGTGAGAGCACCACGGCAATGACCCCGTAGAGAGCGGATATGATGAGAGCGCAGCGCAGAGTAAGCTCCGCTCTCTTTTGCTTTGCAGCACCGAGATTGTGTGAGCAGACGACGGACACCGACGAGAGCATGGACGAGGGGACGAGGAAGAGAAATCCGATTATCTTCTCTACAATCCCGACCGCAGCCGCGTCGGTCAGTCCTCTGCGGTTGGCTATCGCGGTGATAACCATAAACGACACCTGGATAAGTCCGTCCTGCAGAGCTATCGGCAGCCCAACGGAGAGAATTCCGCCGATGGCGGTGCGCCTCGGACGCAGGTCGGAGAGAGTCGGAGTGACAGCGCTTTTCTTTACTCTCATAAATATAAGAGAAAGGACAACGCTGAGCGCCTGCGAGAGTACGGTGCCGAGGGCAGCTCCGAGAGGCCCGAGCGAGAGTGTGCCCATAAAGAATATGTCGAGGACAATATTAAAGGCACAGGCGACGGCGACAAAATACATAGAGCTTTTGCTGTCGCCCATTCCTCTGAGAATCGAGCATATGACATTATACGCTGTGATAAACGGAACGCCGATAAAGCAAACGGTAAGGTAATCCCACGCGCCCGCGACAGACTCGGCGGGCGTTGAAACGGCGCTTATGATAATCCCTCTGCAAAGCAGCAGTACAGCGGTAAAAGCAAGAGCAAAAAGAGCGAAAAGCGTAACGGAATTCCCGACGAAAAGCGCGCTTTTCTTTTTTTCTCCCCCGCCTACGGCTCTGCCCATGCAGACGGTCGAGCCCATGGCAAGTCCGACGATAATGACGGTAATCATATGCATGACCTGCGAGCCGACGGAGACGGCGGCGGTATCGGCGACCGTGCCGAAATGTCCGATTATAATAAGATCCGCCATTCCGTACAGAGTCTGCAGAAAATATGACAGCAGGTAAGGCAGAGAAAATGTTACGAGCCTGCCCGTGATACTCCCGTCCGTAAGGTTTTTATCCATATGTACTCCCAAATAAAATCAATACACGGGTGCGTGGATAATCCGCACCCGTTACCGTATCAGTTTACAGTGTAGTTTGTATCTGTTATAATGCCGTTTTCGTCAACAGTGACGCCCCAAGCCTGAGTGGCAGCGCTCGCGGGCACAGCCTGTATCGCCTCGGCAAAGACCCGAAGCGTCTGATAGACCGTATTCCCGTTCGCATCCTCCGAGGTAGAGAGCACCACGGGCTTACAGAGATTTTCCGTCCATTTGCCCGGCTCTATCGGCTTGGCATAATAATACGTGTCGTCAGGACCTATGAGCCAGTCGGCATGCGCCACGGTTATCTGCGGCATAACGGAGGAAAGGCCTACGGGATTATTTGCTGCGTCTACCCATCCTGAGACAAGCCGCACACGCACGTAAGCCTTGCAGTTTCCCGTATTCTCTACAAAAATCTCGGTCTTGCGGTTGCCGGCGTGCTCTCCCTCGGTATGCTCCGCACCGTCGAAGTTCTCATGCACCTTGCATAACACCACTGCGGGGATAAAGCTGTTGTCTGCCTCTGCTTTTTTAAAGATAAATGCGAGGGTAACTCCGACGCACAGGATAAGTGCGAGGGCAAGGGAGGTTATCAGAATAATCTTTGACTTTTTTCTCATCCCTGCCCCTTTCTGTTGCTTACCTGAGCACTGCCGCCGCTCAGCCATTTGTCATTTTTTGCGTCATCGCGGAAGTATACAGCAGCACCGCTCTCGGTGACGGTTACATCCTTTGATGCGTCGCCGTATCTCCACGACCAGCTGTTCTGCTGCTCCACGGTGTATTCTCTGCAACCGAGCCCCTTTACAGTCACACTGCCGTTTCCGACTATCGTGACGTATACCGTGACCGTCGGGTCGTCCTTTGCCGTTATCTTGTATACGTATACCCGCTCTCCCGCGCCTTCATCATTTTCGCCGTTTTCACGTTCTATCGTTAGGTCGCCGAAGGTCGGCATGAATTTCGCATAGAATATATTAGTCTGCGGAACGGGGTCGAGTTTTTCTCTCCTAGGCATGAGCTTATTGTTCTCGAGCAGCTCCGCCTTATCGCCTGCCGCCGCGGGAGAGGAGGCTGCGGGCACAGTACACGCCTCGTCGAGATACCATCCCGCGAATTTATATCCCGAGTGAGAAGTCGGAGTCGAGCCGTCAAAGCCCGCCTGACCGTTCCTTACCTCTATGGTATTGCTGAGAGTTCCGCCTCCGTAGCCCCATACCCTGTACTCAACCGTATACTGTATAGGCGAGTAGTAGAATATCAGGTAGTTGCTGCTGTTATTCTGTTGCAATGTGACCGCCTGGGTCTTCTGCGAGACGCAGCTATAGCCCGTTATGTCGACGGTGTTCGTAACCGTAATGACCTTACCGTACTTGTCCGTGCCGGTTTCGGTCTCGGCAAGCACTCCGTTTGAATGCTCATCATCGCCCGGGTCATAGACGAGACTGCCGAGGGACGAGATATCCGTACCGTATCTAAGGTAGTATATCTTATACCTCTGAGTATTTCGCGTATAGAAAATATAAATCTCGCTGCCGTATGTATATATCGGCAATTCAAAGTAGTCTCCCGCAGAATCCGCGATAATACCCGTATGACCGCGCATGTCCCCTCCGTTCTCATCCTTCTCAATGGTCACGGAAATATCGCGCGGAGTAAAGCCGCTGAAGCTCTGAGG
>CAKSEI010000190.1 GCA_934446285.1 uncultured Eubacteriales bacterium
TCGGTGCTCTCGGCACTGCTCTCATGATGTTTGGCTCGCGCGGTTTCTCCGCTCTCATAGGCAACGAAGGCGCGCGCCTGTCTATCGTTGCAATTGCTCCTACGCTGTTCTTTATATGCATTTCAAGCGCGGTCAGAGGATATTTTCAGGGCTTTCAGTACATGACCCCGACGGCGATATCCCAGCTTATCGAGGCTGCGGGCAAGCTTATCTTCGGCATAGTGCTTGCCATGTTTGCCGTAAACAGGTACGGTAACGGTCAGTCGGAGCTGCCCCGCGTTGCGGCTTATGCGATATTCGGACTTGACATCGCGGTATTTCTCGGGATGCTCTTTCTTATTTTTTCTCTCTTGAGATTTCGAGGCAGGTACTCTTTCGCCGAGAGCGACGGAGGAGAGGTGCGCTCACGCGGCAGGATAGCTGCTATGATAGCAAAGATAGCCATACCGGTTACCGTGTCGGCGTCCGTCATGAGCTTAACTAACCTTATCGATTTGTCTATTGTTATGCGCCGCCTGCAGTCCATAGGGCTGTCAGCCGAGATGTCCAACGCCGTATGGGGAAACTATTCGTCCCTTGCCGTGCCGATGTTCAATCTTCCGCCGATACTTATCTACCCGATATCCTATTCCATCGTTCCGCTGCTCTCGGGGTACATTGCCTCGGGTGACAGGGAAAAGGCGTACCGCAGCATGACGGCTGCCATGCGCATATGCGCTATAATCATTCTGCCCATGGCGCTCGGACTTTCGGTCATGGCTGAGCCGATACTTAAGCTTATATACAATGTGAATTCCGCTCAGATGGCAGCACCTCTTCTCTCCGTACTTGCTCTCTCGGTATTCTTTGTCGGCATGATATCCATTACCAACGCAATTCTTCAGGCGTCGGGAAATGAGAGACTGCCGATAATCTCCATGGTCGCGGGAGCGGTCGTCAAGATAATATCAAGCACGGTGCTCATCGGAATTCCTGAGATAGGCATATACGGAACTCCGATAGGCACGTTCCTCTGCTATATGACAACGACGGTGATAAACTTCATATTCCTCTCAAAGTATGTTGACCTGACCCCGAAATACGGCTCTGTATTCGTCCGTCCGCTCATTTCCTCCGCCGTATGCTGCCTCGGCGCCTACGGTTCTTATGCGGCGTTCGCCCGCTTTGCAGGCGTTTCGTCCCGTCTGCATAATGCCGCGGCGACGGCTGTCGCAATTGTATGCGCCGGGCTGATATACGTCGTGCTTACCTTTTTGACAAAAGCCGTAACGCATGACGATATAGCGATGCTGCCGAGGGGCGAGAAGATATACGGCGTGCTGTGCAGAATGCATCTGATGAAATGAAAAAGTCAAAGAGCAGAAACTACGGCTTGCCCGTGCTCATACTGCTGATATTTATTTTGGCGGGAGTGATATGCAATGCGGTTATCATGGTCGTGCAGAATACGGAGAGAGTAGACGTGCCGCAAAGCACGGACGCGAGCGTACCGAGATGCGATTTCACAAAGCCGTGGTATGAGCAGTATATGATAGTGACTCATGCGTTAGGAAATGTCGACGGCAGGAGCGAGACGAACAGCCGCGAGGCTTTTATCGAAAACTATAATAAAGGCGCGCGCGTTTTCGAGGCGGATATGAGTCTTACCGCTGACGGTTATCTCGTGATAAGGCATGACTTCACGTCGACGTCGTTCTGGAATCTCGAACAGACAATGGATGAGAATATGTATTACGCGGACTATATGAATGCTAAGATAGGATATTTCTATACTCCGCTTGATATAGACGGACTTTTCGCACTCATGCGCGAATATCCCGATACCTACCTTGTTACGGACACAAAGCTCAAGGATGAGGACGGAGTAAAGGAGACATTCCGCCGTCTGAATGAGGGCATAGAGCGCGCGGACGATCCGACGCTTCGCTCGAGGATAATCGTGCAGGTGTACGACTTTGATATGTATGATTACATTAAAGACAGCGTGTCGGGAGAAAACTGTATCTTCACGCTATATCAGCTCGGATACGACAGGGACTTCGAAAAGGTCGCCGACTACTGCGGCGAAAAGGGAATTCCCGTAGTCACCATGGACGTGAGCCTCGCCGACGAGGAGAGCCTTGCTTTCTTTAAGGACAAGGGAATAAAGGTGTATGTAAATACGCTCAATAAAATAAGCAAAATGACCGCTGCCGTGGGAAATCTCGGAGTGGACGGCTTTTACTCGGACTATATAACCGACTCTCAGCTGAAGAACGTGCTCGGGACTCACGGCACGTCGAGAGAGGACGATATAAGCTACGGGGAATATTAAGGAGGACAAAATGAGACTTGATAAGTTTTTAAAGGTTTCGCGAATAATCAAGCGCCGCACGGTTGCAAACGATGCGTGCGACGGCTCGCATATCTTTGTCAACGGCAGGGCGGCAAAGGCGTCGTATGACGTAAAGCCGGGCGACGAGGTAGAGATAAAGTTCGGCTCCCGCTCCATGCGCGTGCGTGTTACCGATACGCGCGAGCACGTGAGAAAGGAAGAGGCGGACGGTATGTATGAGGTTATAGAGTAAAGGCCCGGCGCATATATATTTCCCATAGGGGGAAGATATATGGAACAGCAGTCTCAGGCGGAGCAGAATATATCCGTCTACGGAAGAAAAAATGCTACGGTAAGCGGCGTCTGTGACGTAAAAAGCTTTGACGAGAACGGCATTATTTTCGCAACCTGCGCGGGAACTCTTGCAGTTGACGGAGAGGAGCTGCGCATAACGCGTCTCGACCTTGACAGGGGCGAGGCGGACTTCGTCGGCAAGATAAACGGATTTATGTATGCCGACTCTCACAGACGGGGGAGAAAAAGAGGATAATGGATATAACCGATAAGAGAGTCCTTATCCTCACAGCCTACTCC
>CAKSEI010000191.1 GCA_934446285.1 uncultured Eubacteriales bacterium
GTATCGCGGTCTTGCAAAAAAGTACCATCCGGACATGAATCCGGGCGATAAAGAGGCAGAGGAAAAATTCAAGGAAGTAAACGAGGCGTACGAGGTTCTCTCGGATAAGCAGAAGAGAGCGGCATATGACCAATACGGTCACGCGGCGTTCGACCAGAGCATGGGCGGAGGCGGTGCGGGCGCGGGCTTCGGCGACTTCGGGGATATGGGCGACATATTCAGCTCGTTTTTCGGAGGCTTCGGCGGCTCATCTCAGAGGCGCAGCGGACCTATGCGCGGAAACGATACGCGCATTCATTTGGGGCTGACCTTTGAGGAGGCGGCACACGGCTGCAAAAAGACCGTGACGTACGCACGCGTCGAGGAGTGCCCGGAGTGCGGCGCTACGGGTGCGAAAAAGGGCACGTCCCCCGTCACCTGTAAGAAGTGCGGCGGCACGGGCAGCATACGCACCCAGACCCGCACGATACTCGGCATGATGCAGTCGACTTCTACCTGCCCCGAGTGTCAGGGACGAGGAAAGACGGTAAAAGACCCCTGCCCGAACTGCAGAGGCAAGGGATATATACGCTTAAACAAAAAGATAGACGTGACCGTCCCCGCAGGCATAGACGACGGACAGACGCTGTCCGTGCGCGGTCAGGGAGACGCAGGCAGGAACGGCGGCTCACCCGGTGACCTTTTCGTAACCGTCAGCGTACGTCCGCACCATCTCTTTGAGAGAAACGGGTACGACCTCTACTGCGAAGTACCGCTTACATTCCCCGAGGCTGCGCTGGGCACGGAGCTGAAGGTGCCGACTCTCGACGGCGAAATAGACTACAAGATTCCGGCAGGAACTCAGTCGGGAACGGTGTTTACCGTTCGCGGAGAGGGAATACAGAAGATTAATTCGCGCGGCAAGGGCGATTTGCGCTTTGCTGTTGTCGTCGAAACGCCGAAAGGGCTTAACTCAAAGCAGAAAGAGCTTATGAAGGAGTTTGCAAAGACCCTTGACACGAAGAAAAAATCCGGATTTAAAAAGAAACTGGGATTTTAAAGAATGAAACTGATACAGGTAAAGGTGACGTGCCTGACGGCTCTGCGCGATACGGTGAGCGCGGTGATGAGTCTCGTCGACGACAATCTCCTGATAGAGGATCTCTCCGACATAGAGGAGCTTGACACGTGCTACGGCGAACTTATAGACGAGACGCTCTTAAACGGTGACAGGGAGCACGTGAGCGTGAGCTTCTTTAAGGAGGACGAGGGCGATGCCGACAGATGCGCCGAGACGGTTAAGGAGCAGCTCGACAAAGACGGTATAGAGTATACAATGGAAAAAAGCGTGCTCGACGATACCGACTGGGAGAACGAATGGAAGAAGTACTACGATCCCGTTCATATAGGTAAGCACATAGTGATAGTACCCGCGTGGCAGGAGTATACACCGGAGGACGGGCAGACGGTCGTTACCATGGATCCGGGACTTGCTTTCGGCACGGGAACTCACGAGACGACGCGCCTGTGCGCGGCTCTGCTTGAGAAATATTTAAGACAGGGCATGAGCGTGCTCGACGTCGGCACGGGCAGCGGAATTCTCGCGATAATCTCAAGGAAACTGGGAGCTGACCGCGTGAGCGGCACGGACCTTGATCCCGTTGCGGTAAGGGTCGCACGTGAAAACGCGGACGCAAACGGCTGCGGCGATATAAACTTCTTTGTCTCGGATTTGCTCGATGCGGTTGACGGCAGACACGACATCGTGACAGCGAATATCGTCGCGGACATACTTGTGCGCATGTCATCGGACGTTACTCGCGTGCTTGGGTCCGACGGACTGCTCATAGCCTCGGGCATTATAGATACGCGTGAGGAGGAGGTCGACGCCGCCATGCGAGCGGCGGGACTTATCCCCGTCGAGAGGCTGTGCGAGAACGACTGGCGCGCACTCGTGTACAGAGCGCCGAAAAATTAAAAATACGGCGGTTGACTTTTTTCGCCGCGGGTGTTATAATTCGGTATTAACATATAAAACGATTATTTTTAGTGTATGGAAAGTACGGTGGTATAAAAATGACTAAGATAGATATTTTTTCCGGTTTTCTCGGAGCGGGTAAGACAACGCTTATAAAGAAGCTTATCGCCGAGGCTTACGCGGGAGAGAAGCTCGTGCTTATAGAGAATGAATTCGGTGAGATAGGCGTCGACGGAGGTTTTCTCGCGGATGCGGGAGTGAATATTACCGAGATGAATTCGGGATGCATATGCTGCTCGCTCGTCGGTGATTTTGCAAAGGCTCTTAAGAAGGTCATAGAGGAGTATCATCCCGACAGAGTAATAATCGAGCCGTCGGGCGTGGGCAAGCTGTCCGATGTCGTGCGTGCCGTGCGCGACGTTGCCGACCTTGACGCGGTGATAAACGGCGTCACGACCGTAGCCGACGCGAAAAAGTGCAAAATGTATATGAAAAATTTCGGCGAGTTCTATAATGACCAGGTAACCTACGCGGGCACTATAGTGCTCAGCCATACTGCGGGTATGAGTGAAGAAAAGCTCGGTGAGTGCGTCGAAATGCTGCGCGGACTTAACCCTGACGCAGTCATAGTGACGACCGACTGGAACGACCTCGACGGCAAGACGATACTCGGGGCGATAGAGGACAAGAGGACGCTCGCGGGGGAGCTTGCGGAGCTGCTCGAGGAGGAGAAGGTCTGCCCCGTATGCGGTCATCACCATAATGACGATGACGATCATGACCGTGAGCACCATCATCACCATGATGACGATGACGATGACGGGCACGGGCACGGGCACGGGCATTGCTGCCATCACCACGATGATGACGACGATGAGAACGAGCATAAGCATCACCATCATCACGACGGCTGCGGCTGCGGCCATGACCACTCTCACGGTCATCATC
>CAKSEI010000192.1 GCA_934446285.1 uncultured Eubacteriales bacterium
CCTACGGTCTTTAACATCGCGCGGACCGTCGAGCGTATTTCATCTTCCTTTCGGTGAGAAACACGCAGACCGAATGCGATATTCTCATAGACATTCAAGTGCGGGAAAAGAGCGTACTTCTGAAAGACGGTATTTATATGCCGTCTGTGCGGCGGCACGTCGTTCATACGCTTTCCGTCAAATAAAACATCCCCACGGTCGGCTGTCTCAAATCCGCCGATAATACGCAGGGTCGTAGTCTTGCCGCAGCCGGACGGACCGAGCAGAGTTATAAACTCATCGTCATGGATATCAAGGCTGATATCGTCAATTACGGTCTCTCCGTCGAACGACTTCGAAATATTCTTAAGTGAAATGACAGTCCCGCCTCCGGGCTTCTCTTTTGCAGTGCTTTTCAATTTCTGGCTTGTACCTCCGAATAATAAAATATCGGCTGTATTATATCAAAAAGTGTCGGAAAATGCAATACTTTGCAAAGAGAAAAATTCATGTTTTTTCGGAGAAGACACCGTATATGAGAATAAGGCACAAAGCAAGCAGCGACACATTCCAATCAGTCAGTAGTAAAAGTATCACCGAGACGGCATAAAGCGGAATAAAAAAGCAACAACCGACGATGCGGCACACTGTCTCCGCCCTTATGCCGCCGAGAAAATATGAGAGCACCGCGCGCAGCACACAACCGCCGTCGAGACTTCCGAGCGGCAGGAGATTGCAGACGGAATAAGCAAGAGAGGCATAAAAAATTTCTCCCCCTCCCACAGCGAAAAAAACAGCGCCTGAGACAGCGCCGAATACAGGTCCCGCAAGATAAATGACGGCATCGGAAAAATAAGAGCACGGAGCGCTTCTCTCAATTACAAATCCCGCAGGGGTCAGTACTATTCCCTGTACAGGAACATGCAGCAGACTCATCGCGGCTGTATGTCCGAGCTCGTGCAGCGAGACGCAGATAAGGAATATCCCGAAATTTTTTTCACCGCATAAAAGGAAGAGCGCAGGCAAAACGAAAAAAGATGACGGCTTTACCGTAAAAAATTTCATATTAAAGGAATATGCGGACGAAAAAAAAGCTATTCCCGCTTGACTTTTTTCGATTTTTTTCTTATAATTGTAAGGTGTTATATTTAAGTAAATGGAGATACGAACTTGGTAAAGGTAGTTAAATTCGGCGGCTCGTCGCTCGCCGACGCAGAACAGTTTAAAAAGGTACGCGCAATAGTCGAGAGCGACAGTGCGAGAAGATACGTAGTAGCCTCCGCCCCGGGCAAGCGCAATGCGGAGGACACAAAGGTCACGGATATGCTCTACAACTGCTATTCTAAGGCAGCAAAGGGCGCGGATATCGACGAACTTTTCGACGGGATAAAGCAGCGCTTCACGGAGATAATCAGCGGACTCGGTATAGATTTTTCACTCGATTCGGAGTTTGATATAATAAAGAGCGCTTTCATACACAAAGCGGGCAAGGACTATGCCGCGAGCAGAGGCGAATATCTCAATTCAAAAATACTCGCCGCCTACCTCGGCTACGACTTTATAGATGCCTCGGACGTAATACTCTTCAACGACGACGGAACTCTTAATATGGACGGCACGAATACCCTGCTTTCGAGTATACTCTCCGACCACGAGAGAGCCGTTATCCCCGGCTTTTACGGCTCTATGCCGAATGATACGATAAAGACCTTTTCACGCGGCGGCTCGGATATAACCGGCTCTATCGTCGCGCGTGCCTCACGCGCAGATCTCTATGAGAACTGGACGGACGTCTCGGGCTTTCTTATGGCTGACCCGCGTATAATAGAAAACCCGCTCGGCATTGACACCATTACCTACTCCGAGCTGCGTGAGTTATCCTACATGGGCGCGGGCGTGCTCCACGAGGATGCTATCTTTCCCGTCCGCTTTGCCGGAATTCCGATAAATATAAAAAATACCAACGCTCCCGAGGATAAGGGCACGTTTATAGTACCGAAAGCAGACAAGGCCGACCCCGTGCGCGTCATAACGGGCATATCCGGCAAGCGCGGCTTCAGTGTGCTATCTATAGAAAAGGACATGATGAATTCCGAAATCGGATTCGGCAGACGCGTACTTGAGGTTTTTGAGAAACACGGAATATCCTTTGAGCATCTGCCGAGCGGTGTTGACACGATGTGCGTAATCGTCTCTACCCCCCTTATCGCTGACATAAAGGACCAGATAAAGGCAGAGATTTGCCGCGCGGTAAGTCCCGATAAGATTTCAATAGACGACGGTATCGCTCTGCTCGCAGTCGTAGGACGGGGGATGGTACAGAGCAAGGGTACTGCGGCGCGCGTGTGCTCAGCAATCGCCCGCGCTGAGATAAACATCCGCATGATAGACCAGGGCTCAAGCGAAAAGAGTATTATTCTCGGTGTCGACGAGAGCGACCTCGAGAGTGCTATGCGCGCGGTTTACG
This sequence comes from uncultured Eubacteriales bacterium, assembly GCA_934446285.1. Taxonomy (GTDB): domain Bacteria; phylum Bacillota; class Clostridia; order Oscillospirales; family CAG-272; genus CAKSEI01. Next base: position 2,447 of record CAKSEI010000192.1, read on the forward strand.
CGGAGTTTGTAAAATGAAACGTATCGACGCGCATACCCATATCTACCCTGAGGCTATCGCGGATAAGGCGTGCGTAAACCTCGGAAAATTCTATAACTTTAAGGTACACGGCAAGGGCACGGAAAGCGACCTCTTTTCTCAGCTTATATCGACGGGATTTGACGGTGCTTTTATTCTCGGAGTCGCTACAAATCCTCATCAAGTGAAAAGCGTAAACGACGGCATAGCCTCAGCCGTGGCGAACGGTCGGAAAAAAGGACTTGAGATATACGGCTTTGCCGGAATGCATCAGGATTACGATAATACTGAGGCTGAGGTCGAACGCGCGCATGAGATAGGACTTGTCGGCTTTAAGCTGCATCCCGATATCCAGCGTGTAGACATAGATGACAGGCGGCTCTACCGCCTTTATGAGGCGATAGAGGGCAGAATGCCGCTCGTGCTTCACATGG
>CAKSEI010000193.1 GCA_934446285.1 uncultured Eubacteriales bacterium
GTATTGCCCTCGAAGGTATCGGTGTCAAGAACGAGGTCAGTCTTAGCCTCGAGCTTTACGCCCTTTTCCGTAGGCTTTTCGGGATCGGGCTTTCCGGGATCCGGAGTAGCGTAGGTCTTGGCAACGACATCGTACAGAGCGGTGTGCGAGTTATCGGCGTTCATGATGGGCTGGAATACAAGCTTCGCAGCACTGAAATCATAGTCGGAAAGGGTAGCGGAAGCATAAAGTTTGTCGCCGCTGTAGATCTTGAGGTCGCCGTCCTTGAAGGAAACGCGGATTCTCATCGGGCCGCGGCAATAGCTGTCCGGTCCGTGCGAGCCGGCTGCCTTGGTAACTTCCTGAACCTTCTTGATCATATTGGCGTCGTCTTCGATGGTAAGAGCTTCCTCGCCGGTGATGACGGTCTTATCCTTATAAGTAGCATTGAGCTTGAATACGCCGTTGGTGTCGCCAACGCCCTTGATGTCAAGGACAAGGCTGCCAATGGTTACCTTGTACTCCCAGGTGTTGTCATGTCTCCAATCAGCACCGGTCGGGAGAATCATCGAGAAGCTGTAATCAAAGTCGTTTCCGAGATTTACAGCTTCGCCGTAATTGAAGGTGGTGCGCTTAGAAGCATCGGCGGTGGGAGCCTTAACATAGAACAGATCATAGCCTTCTTTATCGGCAGTGGTCTTGCCCCAAGCGGCCTTTTCACCGGTCCACCAAGCAGCGGTTGTGCCGTTCCATTTGCTCCAATCAGTGAGGATCACGCCCTCGCGCTCATCCTCCTTGTTGCCGGGAGTGGTGTAAGTGTTGGCAGAAATGTCATAAGCCGCGACACCCATATAGTTGTTCTGGGGATCAAGCTTGAAAGAAACATTTGCTGCACTAAAGTCGTAGTTCTCTACATTAATTGCTTCGCAGTAAAGCTCACCGTCATCATAAATTTCGAGCTTACCCTTATCAAATTTGACAGAAATAGTGGTAAGTCTGTCGGCTAAGGTTTCAAATCTATCGTTCTTGTAAGCAGCAGAGACGGCTTCGCCAACCTTTTTGATAAGGTCAGCATCAAGTTTAGCATCGGTTTCATTTTCATCTCTTACATACAAGTTAACACTGTCTGTACCCTTGTAAAGCTCAGCGTCGCCCTTCTTTACAACGATATTAAGATTGCCGTTCGGCTTGTTAGTGTCTTTTACAAGCTGTATGCTCAAATCACCGATATTAAGTGCAAAATTCGTCTTAGCTTCGAGCCATTTTTCGAAGATAATGCTATAAGTTAAATCCCATTTATCTCCGAGATTTACCTTATCTTTATACGCAAACTCACCGTTGCTCCAATTGCCGGTGATTACCGCGAGAGCAGAAATATCGTCTGTCTTAAGAATTGAGCCACTCGACTTCTTCTCCCATTTACTCCAGTCGTTCAGAACGGGAGTAACGGTCTCAGTAGGAGTCTCGCCGGTCTCTTCAGCCGACGCAGCGAAAATGCCGATGGTGAACATCGACGCCACGAGGCAAAGAGCGCAAACGAGACTAAGAATTTTCTTTCCCATTTATATTCCTCCTATGGAAATATTTGCTTTATCACAAGGCCGCAGGGCAAAACGCAGCCGGCAGCTAGTGATAATATTTGCATAGTAAATATATCGCATTTTCCAAGGAAAGTCAATAACCTGCAGGACTTTTTGGCTAAATGCTCAAAGTTTTATGAATTTTTTGTGAACTTTGATAGATGTGGCTTTGGCCGACATTGCATATAGTTATAAGCTGTGTATATCGTTCACAATCAGACCTATTGAGGGGCGGTGCGCAGGGTCGACTTTTGCGATATAAAACTGTTGACTACGGCTCACATTTTGGTTACAATAATTATACAGCAAATAAGCACTGCATAAAGGAGCATAAAAATGAGCGACAGAGCTACAAGCCTTAATGAAAACAACGAATACGATCCTTATATCATCAGCCTTTCGGACGACGACGGCAATGAATACACCTTCGAGGTGCTCGACGACATAGACTATATGGACTCGCGCTATCTTGCGCTGCTGCCCGTGCACGACGACCCGACCGAGCTGCTCAACGACAGCGGCGACCTTGTCATTCTCAAGTGCTTCAACGAGGACGACCCCGAAAACGAGGAGTATGCCGAGATCGACGACGACAAGGAGTACGATGAGGTCGCTTCGATATTCGTCGACCGCCTGCAGGATCTGTTTGACATCGACGAAGAGGACGAATAAGCCCTTTCTCCTGCCCTGTGCGCGCACCCGATCTGTCTTTATAACCCTACAACCTTTTAATAGGGAGTTCGTCTCCGACGGCGGGCACTGCAGACCTCCCGCTCCTCAAAAGCGGAAGAAGGGAGCACGAAACCGTTGGGAGAACACCCACCTGCTTGTTTATGCAGGTTATCAACGACAGATGTACGGCAGGGCGGGTCTTACATTATATATAAAGCAGCCCGGAGCCTGAGCTTGCCCGAATTTTCGGACGAGAGCGAGGCTTCGGGATGCTTTTTTATGCGTGGACAGACGGCAGGTATTTTCGGCGCGGCGGGCGGGAATACTCTTTCTATGAAGAAGAAGCGAACTTTACTTTGCGTGCTCGGTGGGGCGTGCGTGGGCTTTATCAACGGGCTGATAGGCGCGGGCGGCGGAACGGTCGCCGTACCGATGCTGAAAAAGCTGGGGCTTGAGCCGAAGCAGGCGCACGCGGGGTCGATTGCGATAATCTGGCCGCTGTCGGCGATAAGCGCGGCGTTGTATCTACGCTCGGGCGAGGTGCGGCTGACGGACGCGCTCGGGTATATGCCCGCGGGAGCTGTGGGTGCGGTAATCGGCGCGTGGCTGCTCGGGCGGCTGCCGGACAAGTGGGTCAGGCGCGTGTTCGCGGTGTTTATGATC
>CAKSEI010000194.1 GCA_934446285.1 uncultured Eubacteriales bacterium
AAGCGCCTCAACGGTGCAGCCGTCGGTCAGCTTCTCGGTGAGGTCACACGTCTTACCGTCTATCCTGCAGGATATAACGCTGCGGTCGGTAAGCCCCGCTGCCTTTAACGCCTCATAGGCGCTCGGACAAACGTCAAAATCAAGCTTATTTCCGTCTTTAAAATTTACAGTCATTTTTACCTCCGAAAAAACAGCACCCCGGACAAAAATGTCCGGGGTGCAAATTAAAAACAAATCCGCACGGTTCCACCCGCTACTTTAACTCTTTTAATGTTCGGTTTTACCGTGTGAGTGGTACCGACAGTCCCGCTTGCCTCCGCGCTCTCACCTTACCGCGGCTCTCTTTATGCCGCCCGGGACGCGACATGTCTCACTATTTAGAATTTTAGCACAGTACAGCGCTTTTGTCAATACCCGCGCGTTTATTTTTTTCATTATAATCGCCGAGGAATGACCGCGTATATGAATACACGTCAAAAGCCCTCAGCTTTTCGTCCGATCGCAGATAGAGCGGATGGTGCGGATGTCCCGCCTTGCTCTCTTTTCCCGCGGTGAGCCAATGCGCACCGTATCTCTTCCCAATCTCAATCATATCGGCAACACAAGAAAAAAGATAATTTCTCTTCTCTATAATAGTTCCCCACGCAGCCCATACGGCGGGTTGTGCGGCGCAGTTTCTTAATATGTATTCAAATGCTGCCATATTCTCCGAGTGAAGAAAAGCATTGCACGTTTTCTCCATGTCGTCGGGGCGCGTGGCGCGCTGCGCGTATACGTTGAACATTATGAAGCTGTCATATCCGTTGCCGTGTGCTATTCTTTCGACGCTTTTCAGTGTATTGTCGAGGTCGTCCGGCGCTGCCGTCGACGGATTTATTCCGATACAGATAAGAGGTTTTCTCCCCCGTGTACCGAGCAGGTATCGGTATTCCCTGTATTCGTGCGGGACGTATATCCATTTTTTCCCGTCGTAGCCGTGGCAGCCCGCAAGCGACTCCTCAAGTGCGGCGGCAAAGGTCTCTATATCTTCGTCTCTTGTTTGACCGTGCGGTATATGCATTTTCATCACCTCTGTTATATGGTAGCACATTTAAAGTTTTTTATCAAGTTTTTCTTTTCAAACGCTTGTAAATAAAGGCGCTCCGTGATAAAATAAAGGATGAAAGAGAGGTGAAAAACGCATGAGTACCGACGGTAATCCCCGAAGTATACATAACAGGCGGCACGTCGGCGGTATAATTGCGCGCGTGCCCCGTAAATAAAGGAGGCACATAATGGAAGAAAAAATCACCGAAGAAAAAGTCACCGAAATCAAGGAACTCCTCGAAAAAAAGCGTATAACCGAGCTTTGCAGACTTTTTGAGGACATGGAGCCTGCAGATATCGCGCTTATCCTAGACGAATTTGAGGACGAAAAGCTGCCCGTGCTCTACAGACTACTGCCTAAGGATCTCGCGGCTGAGGCCTTTGTCGAGATGGACTCGCTCGAGCAGGAGACGCTGATAAAGGCTTTCTCCGATAAGGAGCTGCGTGAGGTTATAAACGAGCTGTACCTCGATGACGCGGTCGACATAATCGAGGAGATGCCCGCGACGGTCGTCAAGAGAATTCTGGCGAATACCAATTCAGCGGACAGAAAAACGATAAACGAGCTTTTAAACTACCCGAAGGACTCGGCGGGCAGCATCATGACGACCGAATTTATCGATTTAAAATCGGGCATGACTGTCAAAGAGGCTTTTGAAAAAATACGAGCTGTCGGACTTGATAAGGAGACCGTATACACCTGCTACGTTACGGACGCAACGCGAAAGCTGCTCGGCATCGCGACCGTGCGCGATATGCTGCTTGCGGGCAACGATGCCGTGATATCCGAAATCATGGACACGAGCGTGATAAGCGCATATACGGGCGAGGATAAAGAGGAAGTCGCGGGGATGATGAGTAAATACGACCTCATCGCCCTGCCCGTTACGGATAAAGAAAACCGCCTCGTCGGTATAGTCACAATTGACGACGCGGTTGACGTCATAGAGCAGGAGGCAACCGAAGATATCGAAAAGATGGCTGCAATAACGCCGAACGACTCCGATATTCCGTACCTGAAGATATCCGTCCCATCGCTCTTCAGAGCGCGCATACCGTGGCTGCTGCTGCTCATGATATCGGCGACATTCACGGGTATGATAATATCAAGCTTTGAAGATAAGCTTGCGAGGATAACATGCCTTACCGCTTTTATCCCCATGCTCATGGACACAGGCGGAAACACGGGCAGTCAGTCGTCCGTTACCGTCATACGCGCGATATCGTTAAAGGAAGTGGAATTCCGCGATATTTTCCGTGTTATATGGAAGGAGATACGCATAGCCTGCCTGTGCGGCGCTGTGCTCGGTGCTGTCAATTTTGTAAAGATAATATTCGTCGACGGTATGCTCATGCATAATCCGCTCATAACGCCGCAGATAGCCGCCGTCGTTTGTATAACCCTTATCGCAACGGTGTTCTGTGCGAAATTTGTCGGGTGCGTTCTGCCGCTCGTCTCATATAAGCTCGGCTTTGACCCGGCCGTGATGTCAAGCCCGTTTATCACAACGATAGTAGATGCCATTTCCCTGCTCATATATTTCACTGTCGCAACCCACTTATTGCAGTTTTAGTAAAAATGAAGCCTATATGCTATATAGTCGGCGCGGCGCCGACAAAAACAACAATTAAGCCGCCGCGTTCCGGGGACCTTATCATCTCGGCGGACGCGGGATATCTCACGCTCAAGGAACAGGGGCTGCACCCCGATATTGCCGTGGGAGACTTTGATACAGCTCCCGCC
>CAKSEI010000195.1 GCA_934446285.1 uncultured Eubacteriales bacterium
TAATAAGGGTGTAGTGTGCACCGACCTTGTTTGCGTATTTCATCTGCGCCTTCAGGCTGCGGCCCACTACGTCGTATTCGGCGGAAATTCCCGCATTTTTGAGCTGCGCAGAGATGCGGGCTGCCTCGAGCGTCGCACTTTCTCCCATAGGCGCTATGTAGAGATAGGGTCTTATGTCCTCTTTTACTTCTACGCCTGCTTCCTTAAGGGCGAGGATAAGACGCGTTATACCGGTGGCAAAGCCGACGCCCGGCAGGGCGGGACCGCCGATATCCTTTGTAAGTCCGTCGTACCGTCCGCCGCCGAGAATTGTCGACTGCGCGCCTATCGTCGGGCAGATGAATTCAAATACCGTTCGGGTGTAATAGTCAAGCCCTCTTACAATGCTCGGGTTTACCGTGTACTCTATACCCATGGCGTCAAGCGAGCGCTCGAGCAGGCTCATGTGCGAGGAGCAATTACCGCAGAGGTAGTCTATCGTGCGCGGAGCACCTGCGGCGAGAGCCTTGCACGAGTCGTTCTTGCAGTCGAGTATGCGCAAAGGGTTGGTCTCAAGGCGCATTCTGCACGTCTCGCAGAGGCTGTCCTCGTTTGATTTGAAATAATTTACGAGTGCAGAGCGATAATCCTTTCGGCAGTCGGAGCAGCCTATGGAGTTTATATTGAGACGAGCATTTTTTATGCCTATTCTCTTTATAAACATATCGGCAAGGCTGATTACCGACGCGTCCGCCGACGCATTCTCCGAGCCGTACATTTCACAGCCGAATTGATAGAACTCTCTGCTCCTGCCCGCCTGCGGCTTCTCGTAGCGAAAGCAGCTTATCATATAGTAGAGCTTGAGCGGCATGGTGTCTGAGCAGCGTCCGTTTTCTACGAGCAGCCGCGCGACTGACGCCGTTCCCTCGGGACGCAGTGTGAGTGAGCGGTTCTCGCGGTCGGAGAAGGTATACATTTCCTTTGTTACCACGTCTGTCGTGTCTCCCACACCGCGCGTGAAAAGCTCCGTAGACTCAAAGGTTGGGAAACGGATTTCCGAGAAACCGTTCAGGGCGCATACCTCCCTTGCGGTATCTTCAATTTTGTGCCACATCGGCATCTCCTCGGGGAGTATGTCTATTGTACCTCTCGGTTTGGTTATCATGGATATTCCTCTTGATTTTATATTTTCACTATATTATATCAAGTATACCGTTTTTTTTCAAGTCTTGTGCGAATTTATCCGCCTGTTTTTTTCGCGTACGTCTTGCTTATTGCGGCGAAAAATGATAAAATATTATGGGTTAAAACGCAGAAAAATGAGTGTATATACAATATGAAAACAGAGAGAATAGAAGATAAGGATATAGAGCTGCAGCGCGCATATATGCAGAGCGCCGCCGCGCTCACGGCGGGAAAGGGACTGCGCGCGCATATACGCACCTACGGATGCCAGCAGAATGAGGCGGACAGCGAGAGGATAGCGGGCATGGCGGAGCAGATGGGATATACTCTTACCGACAAAGCGGAGGAAGCCGACCTTATCGTCGTTAATACCTGTGCCGTGCGTGAGCACGCGGAGCTGAAGGCTCTCTCGGTCACGGGGCAGTTCAAGCATTTAAAAGAAAAAAATCCCTCGCTGCTCATCGGGATATGCGGATGCATGGTCACGCAGGAGCATCGCAAGGAGGGCATAAAGCACAGCTATCCTTACGTTGATTTCCTTTTCGGCACGACCATGCTCTACCGCTTTCCCGAGATACTTTTCACGGCACTGAGCGAGAGCGGCAGACACTTTTACCTTGATGACGGCGCGGGAAATATCGCCGAGGGGCTGCCCGTGCACAGGGAAAGCGCCTTTAAGGCTTGGGTCAGCATTATGTACGGCTGCAACAATTTCTGCACATACTGCATCGTTCCGTACGTCAGGGGCAGGGAACGCAGCAGAAAAAAGGAAGATATACTCTCCGAGGTGCGCGCTCTTGCCCGCGATGGATATAGGGAGATAACGCTGCTCGGTCAGAATGTCAATTCATACGGCAAGGATCTCGATGAGCAGTACGACTTTGCCGACCTGCTCACTGACATATGCGCGGTCGAAGGCGACTTTACCGTGAGATTTATGACCAGTCATCCTAAGGATGCATCGAGAAAGCTTATCGACGTCATGGCGGAGCAGCCGAAAATCGCACGTCAGTTTCATCTTCCCGTGCAGTCGGGCTCGAACGCAGTACTGCACGCGATGAACAGGCATTATACGAGGGAAAAGTATCTATCTCTGATTGACTGTATGCGGGAGAAGATGCCCGACATTTCGATTACCACCGATATAATAGTGGGCTTCCCCGGAGAGACCGAGGAGGACTTCTCGGAGACGCTCGATATATTGCGCAGGGTCGAATATGATAATATTTTCTCGTTTATCTTCTCACCTCGCAGCGGCACGCCGGCGGCAGACATGGAATGTCAGGTGCCCGCAGAGGTAAAAAGCGAGCGTTTCGCGCGTCTGCTCTCGCTCCAGCAGGAGATATCGCATAAAAAGAATGAGAGCTACGCGGGGAAAACAATAGAGGTGCTCGTAGAGGGACGGAGCAAAAACAACGCCGAAATGCTCACGGGCAGAAACGGCAAGAACAGAATAGTGCATTTTCGCGGCGATGACTCTCTTATCGGTAAAACGGTAAGGGTAAAGATAACGTCGGCGGATACATACACTCTCTCGGGAGAGATTTCGGAGGAGACACATGATGACTGAAATAATAAAGACGGCGGCTGCGCTCGGCGACATGTTGAAAAACGACACCGCGGGAAAGAGACTGCTCGCTGCAAAAGA
>CAKSEI010000196.1 GCA_934446285.1 uncultured Eubacteriales bacterium
TTGCGTGGGGAATTGCTATCCCTCCGCCGACCGCCGTGCTGCCCTGCGACTCGCGGGCAAGGATAGCCTTGCGGTAGACCTCGGTATCCGTAATGTTTCCCGCTGCTTCGTGCAGCGAGATGAGCCTGTCGATGGCCTGCTCTTTTGTTTTTACATCGGCGTTAAGTGCGATGCTTTGCTTTTTCAAAAGCTCTGTGATGCGCATTTTATATACCTCCCGAAGAGTTTTTTTGCTGCTTTTCAAGCAGTAGTTTTTCTATCATTTCTTTATCGCCAAGCCCCTCTGAGAAGGCTGTGGCGCTGCCCGCGGCGCTGCCGAGGCGCAGTGAGTCGGGAAGGGAAAGTCCCTTTGTATACCCGGCGATAAATCCCGCGACCATGGAGTCGCCCGCGCCTACCGTGTTTTTGACCTCACCGCGCGAGGCGCTCTCAAAGAATGTTTTTCCGTTACTGTCGCAGAGCAGTGCGCCGCCGCCTCCCATGGAGACTATGACGTTCCCGGCGCCCATGCCGCGCAGCTCTGCGGAGTATTTTTCCGCATCCTGTACCGTATTTATTTTTACACCGAAAATCTCGGACAGCTCGTCGTTATTCGGCTTTATGAGAAAAGGCTTATAAGGCAGGCACTTTACGAGCAGCTCACCCTCGGCATCCACCGCGAAGAGTATTCCTCTCCCCGATAAGCGCGACATTATCCTCTCGTATATGTCCGGGGGCAGGGTAGACGGTATGCTGCCTGCGAGCACGAGAATATCACCATCACTCAGGGCGTCAAGTCGGCTCATAAGCCCTTTTACGTCATCCTCGGAAATGTCCGGCCCCTGTGCATTTATATCCGTCTCCTCGCCCGAGCGTATCTTAACGTTTATACGTGTAAGCCCCGACGGCAGCCTTACGAAATCCGTTTTTATACCCTCTTCTTTCAGCCCGTGCTCTACGGCGTTTCCCGTAAATCCGGCGATAAAGCCGAGCGCCGTGGACTCAACCCCGAGAGTCTTGAGCATACGTGAGACGTTTATTCCCTTGCCGCCGACAAATGCCGTCTCGCGGATGCTGCGGTTTATGCAGCCCGTTTTCAGACCGTCGGTGAATATCACGTAGTCTACAGCCGGATTGAACGTCACGGTATATATCATTGAGATACCTCCTTTACGACCGTCAGCTTTGCGTACCTTGAGTCGCTCAGGCGGTCGGTGATTATGCACACGTTCCTGCACTCGGCGAATGTCACGGCGGCGGTCACGTTAAATTTAGTATGGTCACATAAAACGTAGGTTATATAGCTTTTTTCGGCGGCGGTGCGCTTGACGTATGCCTCCTCAGCGTCGGGAGTGGTCAGTCCGTCATTTACGCTCACGCCGTTAGTGCCGAGAAAGGCCTTTGTAAAATTAAAATTCTTAAGCGTCTCAACGCACGCAGCACCGGTAAGAGCGCCGGTCGACGACTTTACTCGCCCGCCCGTGAGATATACGCGCAGTCCCTTTTTTGCGAGAATTTGCGCGGCGTCGAAGCCGTTTGTCACGTAAAGCGCACCCTGCTCGGTTATATACTCAGCCATTTTCTCAGTCGTAGTGCCTGCGTCGATAAATACAGTATCATTTTTGTTTACCGTCTGTGCGGCGTAGCGCGCTATTAAATCCTTTTCCTCGGAGTTGAGGCTGATCTTCTCGTCAATGCCCGCCTCTGAGTGCAGATACTTGCCCTCCGCAGCGAGCGCACCTCCGTGAACCTTTTTCAGCTTTCCGGCACTCTCGAGCGACGATAGGTCACGACGCACGGTCGACTCTGACGCTCCGAGCACCTCGCAGAGATAACCTACGGTGACCGAACCGTTTTTTTCTATTTCATCAAGTATTATACCCTGTCTCTCAGCAGTTAACATTTTTTCTCCGCTTTCTTCTGATGAAGCTGATAAGCAATTAAAGTGCGTTCTGTGACGCTTTGTGATTGAGACTGATTGTTTCTGATTGGATTATAACATCTTTCAAGGCGCGTGTCAAGCAAAATCCGTCAAAAACTTTCAGAAAACTCCGCTTTTGTATACAGTGACAAAAACGACATGCTTACTTTGTGCAGAATCACCAAGGCCATGTGAAAAGAAAAAAGTCCGACGGCTTTTTTCTCTTTTATTATCCGTCGGACTTTTCAATCGGTTTTATGTAGCGGCATTTTGGGAAAGCGGAGCAGCCGCAGAAGCTCTCGCCCCTGTGTGCGCCCTTGGTGCTGCGGCGCAATAAGAGCGGAGCGCCGCACATAGGGCAGATGTCTGAAATATTTTCACCCGTTTTCGCTGCTTTATATGCGGCGTCCGGAGTGTCGGGGTCTTCGGTGTCATTTTCTTCGGCGGAATTCTGTGTTTCGTGCTCCTCCTGCCGCAGCTTTTCTTTTATATCCTTTATGTGCTTTTCTTTAACCTCGTCGGATTTCTGAGTAAGCGGGTACAGGATACCGTATATTTCATCAATATCTTTTCGCGAGAGTGTTTTGTCGGTTTCTCTCATTATTTTCGCCGTGACGGCGTTTAATGAGTCCCGCTTTACGACGTAAACGTCTTCCTCTTTCACGTTGACGTTCTTTAAAACGCACCTCTCGGAGAATACTATAACGGAGAAAAACGGCGTTCTCTCATTTACGTACTCTTTCATCGTCTCAATGTGCAGCTTATTCTGAAAGACGGGATTTAGGAATTGCGTCTTTCTCGATTTACGCCCGGCGGGCAGGCTTTGAGTCCACATTTTCTGCCCGCCGCTGCCGAATATCCATCCGCTGTAGTTTTTGCTCTCAAAAACGAATATTC
>CAKSEI010000197.1 GCA_934446285.1 uncultured Eubacteriales bacterium
ACTTTCCGAACCCGACGTTCTTTATTGATGATGGGTACAGCGGCGTGGATTTTTCCAACCGCCCCGGCTTTCAGAAAATCCAGCGGCAAGCGCAGACAGAAGGTACATATTGAGTACGACCTTGTGGGCTACATTCCCGTGGATGAGCTGCTAAAAGCGGAACAGGCATGACCGAAATCATGCCTGTTCCAAGAATTTTGATTTTACTGTCTTACCAGCAGAGAGGCTCGGGCGTTTTTGTTTTTTTATATGTATTTAAACTCATCCGAGCGCACACCTGCCTCGTCTGTCCACTCACAGTATCCCTCGCTCACATTTTCATCACGGAATATGTGCAGATACTCTCGGAAATTGGGTGAGAGTCCCTCGTCATTTTCGAGCCGCTCAGTCTCGACCCAAAAGACGCGCCCCTCGTCCGTGCGCTCGATAAGAGTACCGGAGAAGCAGTCGGTGCGGTAAAAGAACTCAAGAGATCTGTCGCCCGTCTCGGGATTGCACCAGTCCATAAAGCCGCACAGCTCAAGAGAGCTCACGTCAAGTCCTGTCTCCTCCTTTACCTCGCGCACGGCGCTGTCGTAAATACTTTCTCCCGGTTCAGCGTGTCCGCCGGGAAAGCACAGCCCCTTGTATTTCTTTTCCCTGTCTATCACAAGTGCGCGTCCGCGCTCCTTATCCTCAATAAATACCATATTGGTAAGCTCGATATTCATGCCGACACTTCCTTTCACGGTGATAATTATACCACACCTCGGTATGCTTTTACAATATTTGCTGCAGCAATCATAAAAAAAGCGAAAAATTTGTCTGCGGCACTTGACAAAAGCCCGCCCGAAAGGTATAATATATCTTGCGTTGTTATGAAAAGGAGTTGAAGTATGAAAATAGATATAAGCGCACTTTTAAACGGTGCGAAACAGTCTATTGACTTCGACTATACGCTCGACTGCGGCGAGAGTCCCGATGGAGTTACATTCACGGACGAGGCGCGGGTGCACGGCAGCATAACGGACATGAGCGGCTACACGGCGCTTTCGCTCTCTGCGGAGGTACCGTATACGACCGAGTGTGCACGCTGTCTGGAACCTGTCGCGGGAGTTTTCCGTGCGGACTTCACGCGCACCGTTGCCATGCCGGGTGTACTTACCGACGGAGACGACAGTGACGAATACGTCATAGCGGAAAACAATGCGGTAGACGTCGATATTCCACTTACCGAGCAGATACTCTTTGACTTTCCGTCGAAAATTCTCTGTAAAGACGACTGTAAGGGGCTTTGCCCAAAATGCGGCAAAAACCTCAATCTCGGAAAGTGTTCCTGCCCCGAACGGGAGCCCGACCCGAGGCTGGCTAAGTTAGCCGAATTACTTAAGGATTAAAAAAACCGTTACATATAGAAGGAGTGATTAAAAAATGGCAGTACCGAAGAGAAAAGTATCCAAAGCAAGAAGAGATAAGCGTCGTTCCAACGTATGGAAGCTCTCTGCACCCGGCATGACCAAGTGTCCCAAGTGCGGCGCATACAATCTCAGCCACAGAGTTTGCAGCGAGTGCGGTTACTACGGCGGCAAGGAAGTCGTCAAGACCGAAGCGTAATTTTTTGCAGAAAACGGGCGTATACCGTCATCAGACGGCTATACGCCCTCTTTTTTGCCGTATGTTCCCGCTTGTTGAAAAATGCAGCGGAATATGATATAATAGAATTCGACTGCACGCGCTGATTGAACGCCGCGCAGAGCTTTTTAAAAAAACAGGAGAGGATATGTACGATTATCTGATAGTCGGCGCAGGGCTTTTCGGTTCCGTGTTCGCATACATAGCAGAGTCAAAGGGCAAAAAATGCCTGGTCGTCGACAAGCGTGACAACATAGCCGGAAATATCTATACGGAAAGCATCGAGGGTATAAATGTCCACAGATACGGCGCACATATTTTTCACACGTCGGATAAGGTCATATGGGACTTTGTAAACCGTTTCGCCGTATTCAACAGATATACGAACTGCCCCGTCGCGCGCTACGGAGATGAGATTTACAATCTTCCGTTCAACATGAATACATTCTCGCGCATGTGGGGAGTATGCACGCCCGAGGAGGCAAAGAAAAAAATAGCAGAACAGACCGAAGAGTGCACGGGCGAGCCGAAAAATCTTGAGGAACAGGCGCTCAGGCTCGTCGGAAGGGATATATACGAGAGGCTCGTAAAGGGCTATACGGAGAAGCAATGGGGCAAGTCGGCGAGCGAGCTGCCGCCGTTTATAATAAAGCGGCTACCCGTAAGATTTACATACGATAACAATTATTTTTCCGATATATATCAGGGCATTCCCGAGGGGGGCTACACGCAGATAGCGGAGAAGCTGCTCGCAGAAAGCGACGTGCGTCTCTCATGCGACTTTCTCGAGAACCGAGAGGAGCTCTCCGCGGAGGCAAAAAAAATCATCTACACGGGCACGATAGACGGTTACTACGGATATAAGTACGGTCCTCTCGAGTACCGCTCTCTCCGCTTTGAAACAGAGGTGCTCGACACGGATAATTATCAGGGAAATGCCGTAGTAAACTACACGGAGCGAGACGTGCCGTACACGCGCATAATAGAGCATAAGCATTTTGAATTCGGAAAGCAGAAAAAGACAGTAATAACGAGGGAATATCCACTCTGCGCGGGGACGGAAAACGAGCCGTACTACCCCGTAAACGACGCGGCAAACGGCAAGCTGTATGCAAAGTACAAGTCTCTTGCCGATAAAGAGAAGAGAGTTATCTTCGGCGGCAGACTCGGAGAGTAT
>CAKSEI010000198.1 GCA_934446285.1 uncultured Eubacteriales bacterium
GCTCGGACACGATATGCCGACGAAGTATAAAATGCTTGAGAAATATACAAATACCTCGGTGCTCGACGTGCCTATGAGCGACCCGAAGGTCATGGATTTGTTTCTCTCAACCCGCTCGCTCGGAGTTTCCCCAGATGATATCGGATGCCAGGTCGGCACATACGGTCTGCCCGAGTTCGGCACACATTTCGTCCAGCAGATGATAGTTGAGACAAAGCCGAAGAAATTTGCAGACTTGCTGCAGATTTCCGGGCTCTCCCACGGTACGGACGTTTGGCTCGGCAACGCACAGGAGCTTATCAAGAACGGTACGTGCACCGTCTCCGACGTTATAGGAACGAGAGACAGTATTATGCTTTATCTTATCTACCACGGAGTGGAGAAGAGCATGGCGTTCAAGATAATGGAGGACGTGCGAAAGGGAAAGGGGCTTAAGCCCGAGTACGAGGATGCGATGCGCGCACAGGACGTACCCGAATGGTATCTTGACTCATGTAAGAAGATTAAGTACATGTTTCCGAAGGCGCACGCCGCCGCCTACGTCATATCCGCCATACGCATAGGCTGGTACAAGGTATATAAGCCCATGGAGTTTTATGCAGCGTACTTCACCGTGGCACCGGGCGGCTTTGACGGCGATATCGTTATGCGCGGCAGAGGGCATATCATGAGCACAATAAAGGAAATAGAAAAGAAAGGCAATGATGCAACTCAAAAGGAAAAAGAAATGGTTTCCGCTCTGCAGCTTGCCAACGAATGCCTTGCCCGCGGGATTAAATTCCTCCCGATAAGCCTTGAGAAGTCAGACTCTCACGCATTCCTGCCAGAAAACGGCAAAATACGCATGCCTTTCTCGTCCCTGTCGGGACTCGGAGAGGCTCAGGCGGACAAGATAATTGAGGCGAGAGCGAACGGCCCTTTTATGTCAAAAGAGGATCTCGTCATGCGCACGGGTATATCAAAATCCGTGCTTGAAATCCTTGCCTCAAACGGCGTGCTCGACGGCATGAGCGAAACAGATCAGATAACCTTGAATTTCGACATTTAGGAGAAGAAAAATGGCTGAGAACTTTTTGTTTCAGGGAGACTCCGTCACCGACGCATTCAGGTCGCGCTCGGACGATAACTACGCGGGAAACGGCTATCCGTCTTTTGTGAAAGCGCAGCTCGGATGCAAGTACCCGGGGAAATTCAATTTTTTCAACAGGGGTGTCAGCGGCGACAGAATTGTTGACATATACGCGCGAATAAAGAGTGATATTATCAATCTCCGCCCGGATTACATGACTGTCCTCGTCGGCATAAACGACGTGTGGCACGAGATAAGCCGCTCAAACGGCGTCGACGCGGAGAAGTACGGCAGAGTCTACGACAGCCTTATCTCCGAGGTGAGGGAGGCTCTTCCGGGGATAAAGATAATCATTCTCGAGCCTTTTGTACTTGAGGGTTTTAGTACCTGCGACTGCGAGGAAAGCCCCGACAGGCTTGAGACATTTATGCGCGAGACGGCACTGCGCTCACGCGAGGCGAAACGCATTGCCGAAAAGCACGGGCTGCCATTTGTTTATCTTCAGGATAAGTTTGACGAGGCGTGCAAAAGAGAAGCACCGTCATATTGGCTGTACGACGGGGTGCACCCGAGCGCAATGGGGCATTATATTATAAAAGAAGCACTCATAGAGTGCATAGAAAAAATCATATAAGAGGTGTTTTACATGAAAAAAATATGCTTTTTGCTCGCCGCGATAATGCTTGTCATGTTCTCATCATGTGCGGTAAAAAATACGGATGGCGGAGATTTCCCGTCAGACTCTGAGCCGTCGCAGAGTGCGACCGCGACCGATGATTCCAAACCTACCGGGCCGGTGACCGAGCCTACTGTAACCGAACCTGTAACCGAACCTGCGACCGAGCCGAGCGTACCCGCGACCGACCCCGTCACGCCCGCTGCAGGAGCTGCCGACATTTCACCCGTTTACAGTGATACGGGCTATACTCCGAAGCCCATGATGTACCACCTTATAATGGAAGAGCCGTACAACGCCCTGACCGCACTTTTCGTGCGTCCGTCGGACTTTGACGCGCAGGTTGCCGCTATGGTAGACGCGGGATGTGTATTCATGTTTGCAAACGACTACAGAAAGACGACAAAGCCGGGCGTTATGCTCACCTTTGACGACGGATACGAGGACAACTATACCGATATGTTCCCGATACTTAAAAAGTACGGTGCACGCGCGACGGTATTTCTTATATCCAATATGCTGGGAACACCCGGCTATCTTACCGAGGCTCAGGTAAAGGAAATGGCGGAAAGCGGGCTTGTTTATTTCGGCTGCCACACGGCAAATCACTGTGACCTTGCGCAGCAGAGCGAAGAGAGAGTCCGTGCGGAATTCTCGGAGTCCGTCGCGAAAATAGAGTCGCTTACGGGTGTAAAATGCACGGCGCTCGCATACCCCTCGGGCAGCTATAACGAAACGGTGATAAAGGTCGCTTCGGAGTTCTTTGACTACGCGTATCTGGCGCGTCAGCAGATACCCGACGGCGGAGTGACGAATTATAAGATACCGCGTATCTATGTCGCAAGAGGTCTGAGCGCCGCACAGCTTATGACTCGTCTCGGGCTTGGATGATATACACTTAAATAAAGCTGAAAAATGAGAAACCGCAGTAACAGCGGTTTCTCATTTTCTCTGAATATATTCACTTATTCAAATACCGACAGGGCGTAGCCGTCGAAGTCGAGGTGAGTTATCCTCTCTCTGTCAAAGACGGCGCGTATGTC